>JAAUUE010000191.1 GCA_012031635.1 Coleofasciculaceae cyanobacterium SM2_1_6
TGCCAGATTGGAGCCATTGGGGAAAGAGGTCGGCTTCTAGGGAAATGGGTCGATCGAGGGGCATATTTGCCAATAGAGAAGCATCCAAGAGATAAATCCCGCCATTGATCCAGCCAGCGCCTTGATTACTGCCCTTTTCGGTAAACCTTTCTACCCTGCCTTGAGGGGATAACTCCACTCGTCCGTAGCGAGCCGTATCTGGAACTTCTGTGAGAACCATGGAGGCGATCGCCTCCCATTGTGTTTGGCATTGTTGGTAATAATCATAAAATCCCGGCAGATCCACCCCACAAAAAGAATCCCCATTCATCACCAAAACTTCCTTAGATTGCACCAACGGCTGGGCAAGTCCCAAGGCTCCGCCCGTGCCGAGGAGTTGGGTTTCTTGGGAATAGGTAAGCTGGATTTCGCCGTGGTGATTGGTGAAGCGATCGCCAAAAGCCGCCCTAATTTGTTCTCCCCGGTAGCCCACACAGAGAATTACCTTCTGGGTTCCTGCTGCCACTAACTGATCGAGGAGATAGGCGAGAAAAGGTCTGCCCAAAACCTCCGCTAGTACCTTGGGGCGATCGCTCACCATCGATCGTAATCTGGTTCCCAAGCCCCCCGCCAAGATCATTGCCTCAACCCCAGCTAAATTTCCCACTCATCCTCCTTGACTAGATCCAATTTAGGCAAATCTAGGGGTAGATTGCAGAGATTATCTGCCGGATTTAGTGCCGGATTTAGTGCCGGATTTAGTGCCGGAGGATTGGTCGTGAGAATGCCGATCATTTGTTCTGCCACCAAGTCGGGGTACTCTAGCATCGCCATGTGACCACACTGGGGAACTTCAATCACATTGTTGATGCCCGATCGAAACAAATAGTGAAAACTGGCTAAATGCTGAACATACTTGGGTTCCATAATTTGATCATTCTGCCCCGCAAAAAAATATACGGGCTGGGACAACTGACAGACCAGGGAAGGGAGTTTATGCACCTCCGCCTCCGTTGTGCAATCTAGCAGAGTTCCCAGAGCCGCCGTCGGGTCAGCATTAATGAAATCTAGTACCCGTTGCTTGCCCCAAAATCGCTCTAGGGGATGAAACACCATCGCCCGGGCAAATAGGAAGTCAATCAATGGGATATGCTTCAGCCAAGCCGGACGACGCTTGACTAGACCTTCTCCGGCACTGCGGAAGCGTTCAAATTCTTCCTTGAGATAGATGCCGCCCCCCGCATTGACACAAATTACACCCTTGACTAGGGCTGGGAGTTTAGCTGCTCCCCAGAGGGCGATCGTCCCCCCCAAGGAATGCCCCACCAACCACACAGCGCCCGTAATTTCCAGATGGGCAAGGAGGAGAGCTAAATCTTGGGCAAAGGCAGCAGGAGTGTACTCTCTGGGAATAGTTTCCGCTTTTTCGAGACAGTGACCTTGGAGTTGCCGGGGGCAGGCGAGGGTCGATCGAGAATCTCCAAAACCCCGCAGGTCGTAGCTCAAGCATTGGTAATGGGGAGAAAGGCGATCGATCAAAGGCTGCCAATAAGCCCGACTGAGTAACCAGCCGTGGATAAATACCAGAACTGGAACTCCTGCCCTAGGAGGTGTCAGCTCGTAGTCATGGGGTATACCGAGAATGTTAATCCTTGCCATACTCTTAATTCTAATCTGAACTGAGTATTCAAGAACAGGGATTAGCGACGCTGGAATGCAGATTTTTTTCCCCAGCTTGAGGAGAAATTTTTGGCTCTGCCACTTCTGGGGTAGCTCCTAGATTAGCTCCTAGATTAGCTTCTGGAGTAACTTGGGAAACAACAAGGGGAGTATTGCCATCGCCGGAAATTCGCTTGATTTTGGCTCCCAACTGCCGTAACTTGCCTTCTAAGTTGTCATAGCCTCGATCGAGGTGATGTAGTCCTTGAATAATCGTTTTGCCATTGGCAGCTAACCCCGCAATGACCAAAGCCGCCGAAGCCCGCAGGTCTGTAGCTAGCACCGGAGCGCCAGAGAGATGAGCCACGCCTCGGATGATGGCATTATTGCCCCGCACCCGGATATCGGCTCCCATGCGATTTAGTTCGGCAACATGGCGGAGACGATTTTCAAATACGGTCTCTGTGACTACGCTATCTCCTTCGCTGACCGTGAGTAGGGTCATAAATTGGGCTTGCATATCCGTTGGGAAACCGGGATAGGGCTGGGTTTCAATATCTGTCCCCACCAGGTAGTCACAGGGGATCACTCGCAATGAGTCGGCGGTGTCGCTGACTACCTGCACGCCGATGGACTGGAGTTTATTGATGGCGGCGGTTAAATGCCCGGGGATGACTGGATAAATACTAATTTCGGAGCGCGTAATGGCTCCTGCCACCAAGAAAGTTCCGGCTTCGATGCGATCGGGAATAATGGCATAATCCACCGCATGGAGTTTCGGCACGCCATTAATCACAATGCGTTTGCTGCCCTCGCCGCTAATATTTGCTCCCATAGCCCGGCAAAAATTGGCAAGATCTACCACTTCTGGTTCTTGAGCCGCATTATCAATAATAGTTTCGCCATCGGCGAGAGTTGCCGCCATCATCAGGGTTTCCGTAGCTCCGACACTGGGATAGTCGAGATAAATATTGCCACCCTTGAGGCGATCGCCTTTCACGTAGGCGTGGACAACCCCGTGTTCAATGTGGACATTGGCTCCTAAGGCTTGCAAGCCCCGGACATGGAGTTCCACTGGTCTTGCCCCAATGGCACAACCACCGGGCAGAGGAATCTTCGCTGTGCCCAGACGGGCTAAGACAGAACCAATCACAAAAAAACTAGCTCGCAGTTGGCTAACTAGTTCGTAGGGAGCATTGGATTGATGCAAGTCACTGGTATTTAGTTCTAGCACTTCTCCCCGGCGCTGCAACTTGACACCAAAGGCAGACAAGATTTGTCCCATCCGTTCAATGTCTACCAGTTGGGGGACATTAGATAAACGGCAATCCTCAGAACAGAGTAAAGCTCCAGCCATAATGGCTAGGGCAGAATTTTTTGCTCCACTGATCTTTACTTGTCCACTTAGGGAATGCTTCCCATAGATTTCTAGTACGGAATTTTCTGCACTAGCATCAGGGTTTAGGTTGGTTGCACTTAGAGAGTAAGTAATAGCTTTGTCCTCCGGGGGTTACTAAGGGTATTAAAGGTATATAGCGAGCCTAAATTACTTGCTAAATTAGATGGCGCTTGGTAGATAACCTCGCCCGCCTTGGGCGGATGAAATCATTTAGGACTGCTATAAGTTGACTTTTGTTAAGTTTGGACTCAATTGTACCGGAAATGTCTATTTTGAGAAAATCTCCTTGAGTATCTCGGCGATGAGCATCTCGGCGATCGCCTCTGGGATAATGGCAATAATTAATAATTTCTGTGATTACCTCTGTTGCTTTCACTACCGTCTAGTTGCTAACAGGGTAATTATGAAACTAATTACTAATAACACCCCGACTCCCACAACTCCGGGATAACGATGGTAGAAAGTTCGTAAATCTAGAGACTGACGACGTTGGAGGCTTTGCCATAGCTCTACTTCCTTGGCTCTGGCTTCTTGGTCATCGTAGAGGGTGCATTCTTGGGCGTAGGGGCGTTGGGGGTAGTTACAACTGTCGTCGGCGTGGTAAGTGCAACTGTCGCAGAGGTAGGTTCCTTTGGTCGATCGATGCAAAGGAATCCCCGGATGACCATAAGCCTTGAGGGGAGTACGACAGTGGGGACAAATCACCGCTTGGGAGTCAATGGGTTGGTGGCATTGGGGACACTGGGGCATAGTCAGTTATCAGGGAACAGTTATCAGTGAGCAGTTATCAGGGAGCAGTTATCAGGGAACAGTTATCAGGGAACAGTTATCAGGGAGCAGTTATCAAAGTGTAATCTCTGGTTTCGATAATTTTGTTGGGTTGGGCAAAGGTTTGTTGAAATTTCTGCTCCACTTGGTTAAGATAGCCGGGATCGATCGAATGCCACTGTTCCTTGGTCTGCCAATGAATGATTAAAATCACCTGATCTGGGTACTGAGCGTCGAGCCATACTTCTTTGTTTAGGAAACCATCACAGGCTGCGAGGGCAGGAGTCCAGATGGCGGCATCTACTTCAATAAAGGTTAGTCTGTGTTCAGCTTCTACCTTAATTTTTAACCATTCCACTACCATATTTTTACCCTTACTTAATGTAATTTCGGTTTCAGCAAAAGCTCTGACTCTAAGCCTAGAGGTCTTTCCCTGAGCGAAGTCGAAGGGAACATTTCCGCCACAAATGAGCATAAGTATTCAAAGATTTATGGCGGGGTTTTGGCTTCGACTACGCTCAGCCAGTGATCGCCTATGTTTAACTAGCGATAATAGTTCCGGTTTTTGTAAAATGGGATCAGGGGTATTTCTTATCCTGAACTAACGTTAAACTATCTTAAACTTCTTTCAACACAACTTCTGATTTTTAAGCTATGTCCTCACGCCGTAATTTTCTGCAAATTATTTTAGGTTTTAGTTCTACTTTTTTGGGGTGGTTTAGCCTTGCCAAAGCTGCCCAAGCTCTGGGGGGAAAGCTGCCAGCGATCGAGCAACCCGCCCCAGATTTTACCCTGCCGACGAATACCGGAGAAGGTGCTGTTTCTCTGGCGGACTACCGGGGCAAGTGGTTGGTGGTATATTTTTATCCTAAGGATTTTACCTCTGGGTGTACGATCGAAGCCCGGAGATTTCAACAAGACTTACCCAAGTACATAGCTAAAAACACGCAAATTCTAGGGATTAGTGCCGATTCGGTCAATTCCCACGCCAAGTTTTGTGATGCGGAGGGCTTGAAGTTTCCGCTACTTGCTGATGAAAAAGGGGAGGTGAGCAAAGCCTACGGTTCTTGGTTGGGGATTGCCTCGGTACGGCATACTTTTATTATTGATCCCCAAGGGCTGCTCAAGGAAATTTTTCTGGGGGTAAATCCCTCGGTACATAGTCAAGAAGTCCTCGATCGATTAGCACAACTACAAGCTAATTATCATGGCTAACTTACCCAAAATTAAAGACATGGCTACTTGGCAGCAGGCAGAATTGGTGATGCAGCCGGCTTTTATTCGGATTGTTGACCATATCCGACAAAACCTAGAATCCTGTGCTTGGCAAGAATCCTATGCAGAAATTCATGAACCGGAGCCGCAATATCTACTCTCTCTAAAGCAGGAAGATCAGTTAGTGCAAGTAGACCTGTGGCAGTTGTGTTATGCAGTGTGTTTTCGGGATTATGTTGTCAATCATCTCGATCAAGCAGTAGAAATTGACCTCGCCCTGATTGATGCTGATGGGGGTGTTGCTTGGGAAGCCCTCGATCGCAAAGCCAAAGCTCTAGTCGATAACATCTTTGCCAACCTACCTGCAAGCTCTCAGTAAGCTCTCAGTAAGTTCTCAGCAAGTTCTCGATAAACTCTTGATAAACTCTCAATAAACTTTCGATAAACTCTCGATAAACTCTCAATAAACTCTCGGCAAATTCTCGATAAACTCTCGGCAAACTTCCATCCCCACTACAGACTAACTAGGATTAAAATATAGGCATTAATGATTCCTAGCTACTTTGAGGTGTGAGCAATGAAAGGTTTTTCTAGATTTTCTAAATCTTCTAAGTCTGTAGGTCTATTGGTTGCAGCCGCGATCGTTACCCTCTGGGGCGGTACTGCCCAAGCGACAAATCTCGACCAGTTCGATCGGTCCTCTAGCTCAGGCAGCAATTCGACCGTTAATTTTTTAGTTGATTCTCCAGATCACGCTTCTCTAGAAATTGGTGTATCAGAAATTGGGGCGATCGCCGAATTAGAAGCTACCAACTCGAACCAAGTCCCAAGCAATATTCCTCTACCCTTGACTGCCAGCTTAATTGCTTCTGGTGCAGACCCCACTCCAATCAATACGCCAGCTAACACTACCGCTAACACTCTAGAACTGCCCCTAGAACTGCCCCTAGAACCAATTAACTCCTTCACATCAATTAATCCCTCAATTAATCCCTCAATTAATCCTGTTGACTCCATCAATCCAGCAAACAATATTGATCTTTCCGCCGTATCTACCTCTGCGGGAGACCTTACTCCAGAACCCACAGAATCTACCCTTGCTCAAGGACTGCCCACCCGAGTCGCTCCCTTTACTCCTACCTCCTATGTAGGGATTGGGGTTAATTTGGGTTTGAGTGACGACGGCTCTGCTCTAGGTCGGGGGAGATTTTTGATCTATGGAAAATTAGGGATTACTCCAGAAATTTCCTTCAGACCAGCCGCCCTCTTGGGGAATGATACAACTTTTCTCCTGCCGATCACCTACGATTTCCCCCTACAACCCGCCGATGCGATTCAACCAGTTTCCTTTGTTCCTTACCTAGGTGGGGGTGCGATCGTGGCGACTGGTTCCGGAGACAGCAATCTCGGATTTCTTCTCAGTGGTGGAGTTGACCTGCCAATTTCTAGAGATTTTACGGCAACAGCCGGCTTAAATGTGGGCTTCCTTCGCAGCAACACAGATTTTGGCATTCTACTAGGAGTTGCTTACAACTTTTCTGGCTTTAGATTCTAATTGCTGTTTGTCAGCCGTTTGTCAACATTACTGATCTAAAAAAGGTGGGCAATGCCCACCCTACGGATTAGATATTTAGACTGGTAAATTAATTAATCCCTAATAACTTTACCTCCCTGTACCTCCCTGTACCTCCCCTTACCTCCTATTCCTTGATAACTGATAACTGTTAACTGATAACTGATTTATGACTACTCTCGATGATAAGACTATTGTTAAAGAATATTTCAACTCTACGGGGTTCGATCGCTGGCGGCGCATCTATGGAGAAGCAAAGGTTAGCAAAGTTCAACTAGATATTCGTACCGGGCATCAACAAACCGTCGATACTGTCACAGGCTGGCTAGGGAGCGATCGTAACCTCTCCCAAATTACCGTGTGTGATGCTGGTTGTGGGGTCGGCAGTTTGAGTATTCCCCTTGCTCAGGAAGGCACACGGGTGTACGCCAGCGATATTTCTGAGAAAATGGTAGCCGAGGGCAAGGAGCGAGCCTTATTGCAACTGGGGAATAGTAATAATCCGGCGTTTGCTGTTCAAGACCTAGAAAAACTGGCGGGTTCCTACCACACGGTGATTTGTCTAGATGTGTTAATTCATTATCCCGATGCCGAAATTGGCAAAATGATTGGTCATCTCTGCTCCCTCGCCGAATCTCGACTAATACTGAGCTTTGCCCCCAAAACTCCCGCCCTGAGCGCCTTAAAGAAAGTCGGCAGTTTCTTCCCCGGAGCCAGCAAGGCAACCCGTGCCTATCTCCACACCGAATCCTTGATTAGGGAAATTTTGGCAAGTAATGGTTTTGCAATCCAAAGAAATGCCATGACCAAGACTCAATTCTACTTTTCTCGACTATTAGAAGCTGTTAGAAGTAGTTAAGAAGTAGTTAGAAATTAGGGCAAAATCTGGAGGAACTTAGTTAAACCTTGTCGAACAATTACTATTTATCAACCTCACGATTAAAGGTAAGTCTATGAATCTGATAAACAGAATTAGTGCGGGAATATTCATTATATTCAGTCTGATGGTTTTAACCTTCGCAGCCATTGATTTAACTGATGCTGAAAAATCTAAGGAAGATAAGGACGGAGCTTTGGCTGCTTTAATTATTTTTGGAATTCCTTCAGGGATTATTGGTGGAGCAACTGCTTGGAATATTGTTCGGGATGAAAAGAAAAAAGAAGAGCAGGTAGCAACTCAAGAAAGCGATCGCCTCCAATCAATTTTTTATCTCCTCCTCAGAAATAATAATGGTTTTATAACGACCTTATTATTTGCGATGGAAGCCAAAATTTCCCCTGAAGATGCCAAAGCATATCTTGATCAAAAAGCGAAGGAATTTAGTGCTAGTTTTGATGTTGATGATCAGGGTGGGATTATCTATCAATTTAACTTAGGCACAAAAAAGTCTTTCTGATGAATAGGAAGTGTTATTTTTAGACTGATTGTTTTTAACTTTATTATTTTTTCCTGTTGCCTCAAAAAACTGAGACTAGCAACTTTAGGAGTAAATTTATGTATGGCATGAATCCAGAATTGACGATGGCAGAGGTGCATCACTACCAAGCCATGATGCAGGATCACCAAGATGCTCATCACGCTTTGAATGTATTAGAACATCATCAAGGTCAGGTTGATAGCACTTTAATGGAGTTGTGGGAGGAAAAAGAAAATCAGCCTCTAGGAATTGATCTGGAGCGGTTTTGGCAGGTTACTCTGCGGGTAATTCGGGAAGAATTGTGTGGTCACGAGGGATTTCGAGCCAAGATTGCTAACTATGCTAAAAGCCCAGAGAGTGCGGTTTTGTTGACGGGGTTAATTACCTATTTAGTAAGCATTGTCAGCGTGCCAATTAATCCAGCGATCGCACGATCGTCACTATTTATATTCTAAAAATCGGCCTAAATATTTTTGTGAATACACCGATGTACCTGAGACAGATGAACTTGAGCCAGTATGATCAATCTGGGTTCGATCGAGATCGTCCGGGCTGGTATATTCTCCTGTGGTGGCTAGTCCAAGGCATCTT
>JAAUUE010000192.1 GCA_012031635.1 Coleofasciculaceae cyanobacterium SM2_1_6
TCGACTAGCTCGATGGCAGACAGTCCCAACTGGAGAATAATTTGCTTAAATTGGCTATTTTCCCACTTCCAGATCGTGGCCCACTGGCTGTGGTTAATCATCTCTATCAAACTATGGGGGTTAATTTGCTGATAATCTTTGCCATGACACACACTTAAATAAAAATCCATCCCCGCCGTTGCCCAATACCAAAACTCCACTACTCCAGCCTTGGCTCTCTGGAGAGTTTGCAAATCAGTGGGTAGAGTAATTAAATCTTCATGGACAGCCGGATAATGCAGGGTTTGCTCGTCAATAGTTAAACTGTGCCAGAGAATCCCCGATACTTGATGGGTCTGCTGATAATGATGGATGGTTGCCTTAAAATCTTGGTAGGCGGTAAATTTCTGGATTGCTTGGGGGTCTACAAAGCGATCGATCACTTGATGCCCTGAATATCCCACCGCCAAATTCAACCTCTCCCCTTTTACACACGCCAACCTCTCCCGCCGGAGAATTTCGATCAACTGCTGAGTAGTATAAACCTCATTCATAAGCTCTCCTACATTTGGAAAGGGTTCGCAAGCCATGCAGGTAATTATAGTCTTCCTGCCACAATTTTGGGCTACCTGCAAATTTCGCTTGGGGTTGTGCAAAATAGTGAAAAAATAGTGAAAAAATATAAGACGATCGCCAAACCAACGGACAAAGAAGTGACCACAAATAAACCAGTTATTATCAAACTTAAACGCTTAGCAGAGGAGGCAATAATTCCCCAATACGCCCACGCAGGGGATGCTGGAGCAGATATTTATGCCTTGGAAACCTGCACCCTAGAGCCTTTGCAAAGAAAAGCGATCGCCACTGGCCTCTCAGTAGAAATTCCCCCCGGCTTTGAAATCCAAGTCCGTCCCAAAAGTGGTTTAGCCCTCAAACATGGGATCACGGTGTTGAATACTCCCGGCACGATCGATGCTGGCTATCGAGGGGAAATTAAGGTGATTCTGATCAATCTAGGTTCCGAATCCTATGTAGTTGAAAAGGGACAAAAGATCGCTCAACTGGTGACGGCGGTGGTGGAGAGAGTTGAGTTTAGGGAAATTATCGAAGATCTGAGCAGTTCTCTCCGGGGTGAAGGCGGCTTCGGCTCCACGGGGGTTTAAATAGGGTTATGGGAAATCAGGAGACTACATCTGATCGAGGGTCAGGCGGAGGGGCGGACAACTCGATCGGGGGATGTTTCTATTGAAAATGCTGTGGATGAAATTCAGAAAACTAACCGCCGCCGTAAAGCAGGGGGAACTTATTTAACCCTTGAGGAGTTGCGGGAAGCGATCGAGGAAGCTTATCGAGGGGCTTTATCTGGTGCAGCAGCAGAGGCTTTCGGTGGAGCTTATTCAGTAGCGCAACTATCAGCAATGGTCGATCGCAAGGGAATAATTCAAGAAGCGATTACTTTAGTTTCTAATTAATTTCTGGAGGTAGCAGGTGATGGAAGAACTAATAAAACTTGAGGCGGGGCAAGAGAGCAATTGCGTTGGGGTTGAGGTATCTGATGACAATCTTGATCTCTACGAAACAGATTTTTATCAGTGGACGCAGGTGCAAGCTAAGTTATTAAGTCAAGGGCAATGGACTGCTCTGGACATCGAAAATTTGGTAGAGGAGATTGAATCCTTGGGCAAACAGCAAAAACAAGAGTTAAGGAATCGCTTGGGTGTTTTAATTGGGCATCTGTTGAAGTGGGAATATCAACCTGAATTAAGAGGTAAAAGTTGGAAGGCAACTATTTGGGAACAACGAGAGCAGGTTCTAGATATTTTACAAGATAATCCTAGTCTCAAGCCCTATTTAGAAGAAGCGGTTCAGAAGGGTTTTCGTCAAGGGCTTAGTTTGGTATTGCGAGAAACACCCCTAGATTTTGATGTTCTCCCCAAGGAATGCCCCTACACGATCGCCCAAGTTCTCGATCCTCAATTTCCAACAGGCATGGGCTTATAAAATTACTTAAAGTTAGGAGATATAAGCAATGGAAGAGTTATTAGAACTTAAAGGATTGTTACTTGGTGGCAACATTTCCGAAGCTTTGCTGTTGGTGGAGGAGATGACTGAGATGAGCAAAGATGACAAGCTGAATAAAGTCTTTAGTTTTAGCATTATTTTGCTCATGCATTTGATTAAACAGCGCGCCGAAAAAAGATCGACTAAATCGTGGGCAACCTCTATCTTTAATACAGTTAAGCAAATTCAACGATCGAATAAGCGGCGCAAAGCGGGGGAATACTATCTCACGGGCGCAGAATTACGAGAGACTCTAGAAGATGCCTATGAATCTGGGCTAAAACAGGCAGCATTAGAGGCTTTTGAGGGAAGGTATGAGGCGGCGGAGTTGGGGGCAATGGTCGATCGCTCCGCTATTATTGACCAAGCGATGACTTTGATTTTAGAAGATGGGGAATAGGCGATCAATAATGTCCTGTAGCCATAAAACTCTAACTTCAACACGGTAACGAGATGCCTTCCTTGCTAGACTAGAGATTAAATAATTGTTAATCAAAAAACTATGTCATCTTTGCCATCACAACCTGCCACTGATCTACGGACAGCCTATCGTGTCTGCGATGTTAAACCTTTGGAGGGGGATGACCTCGATCGCTACTATACCGATCTGAAAGAAGCTCGCAAGAGTGAGGCAATGCAAAATATTAGTACCAGATTAGATTTGCAAGAGGCTGGGGAATTTAGCACAATTTTGTTTACAGGGCATCGGGGCTGTGGCAAAAGTACCGAATTGAGGTTATTGGAAAGAACTTGGAAAGAGCAGTATCATGTGATTTATCTAGAAATTGATGAAGTGACAGATATTAATGATGTGGAGTATACGGATTTATACTTATTAGTTGTTCAATATTTGGAATATGAATTACGTAAATTAAAGATTAAATTAGATCAAGGAATCCTCAAGGACTTTGAGGACTGGTTTGCTGAGATTACAGAAGAAACAGAGCAGACTGTAGAAAATTCGATTTCCCTAGAAGGAGAGGTGACTTTGGGTTTAGAAAATCCGATTCCCATTCCTTTTTTGGCTAAGTTACTGGCAAAGCTGACTTCCCAAATCAAAGGTGGAGCAAAGGAGAAGAAAGTAATTCGCAGTACCTTAGAAAAAGATTTTTCTCGATTGAAATCTAGCATCAATTTATTACTAGATGATGGCACAAAGAAACTGAGGAAGTTACGCCCGAATTGCAAGGGGATTTTATTTATTTTTGATAATCTCGATCGATGTCAACCGAAGATCACGAATCATTTGTTTTTTGATTATGCTCCTCAATTACAAGAACTACGGGCTACGATCGTCTATACTGTGCCAATTTCAGCTTCCTATTCGCCACTTAATATAGCTAATTATTTTGATAAATTATTTATTGTGCCAATGATTAATATTTATGAGTATGCCCAAAATCGGGATGATTTGAACCACAATAATCTAGGCTTGCAAGCTCTAGTTGCTCTGCTCCAAAAACGGGTAGATATCCATCAAATTTTTGCTTCAGATCAGGAATTATTAGATGTAATTCGGGCGAGTGGAGGACATATTAGACATTTAATCCAAATGATCCGGGAAGCCTGTATCACAGCTATCAGTCGGGGACATCAAACTATTGAAGCTGATGATATTACCTATGCTATAAAGCAACTCCAGTTTAGCTTTGAGCGGGTAATTCCTGATCTCCAATACCCAATAATTGCCAATACCTACCGGACTAAACGGGCAGCTAATGATGAAATTGGACAACAGACTCTTTTCAATACTTCAGTGTTGGAATATAACGGGACACAACGCTGGAATTATCCTCATCCTCTGGTGATCAAAATCGATGCTTTCCAAAGAGCCGTCAGTGAACTTAAACAGCAACCTTGAGGCAGATTTTCTATTAAGAAATGCCGAAGCTCTCCAGAAAATCGCTATTTTTGCGGATCTTTCGGAGGGGTTTACTCTTGGGTTTGTGGAAGTGAATTTAGAGCGCGATCGCAATTTTGCTATTGCCGCCTTGGAAGCCCGAAACAATCCCGATCGGCAATGGATTTCTCTGCAATTCAACGATCCAGACCTGCGCTACCTAATTGCTGCCATTACCGAGGCTTTGGCACAGGTAGAAATCATCCCAGATCAGAAAATAATATTGTTAATTAGTGGATTGGAAAAGGCGATCGGTGGCTATGGAGACTACCCGCCTCTGTTGAGCAATCTCAATATTGCCCGTGATACCTATACCCACAAATTACCCTACCCCATGCTGTTCTTTTTACCCAGCTATGCCATAACTCGGTTTGCCCGGTTTGCCCCGGATTTTTGGGCTTGGAAATCGATCGAAGTCCGTCTCCAAAGCGATCTGCCGACCCCCGATCGGGAATTTGCTGCAATGCCCCAAATATCTAGCGATCAAAAAGTATTTCCAGTTACCCAAGAGCGTTTCGATCTACTCTATAGGCTTCTTACGGAATATCCCCAACCCACTCTCACCCGTGCTGATCTCCTTGACCAACTGGGAGATGCTTATAAATCCCACTCTAATTATGTTAAAGCTGAAAACGCTTATCAAGAATCCTTAAATTTGTATCAAAAACTTCTAGGTGATGACCATCTGACTGTTGCAAATAGCCTCAACAATTTGGCGGGAATTTACCGAGCTACGGGACGCTACAGCGATGCCGAACCTTTGTATCAGCGATCGCTCCACATCAGGGAAACCCAGCTAGGGGCAGACCATCCATCCACCGCCTCCAGCCTCAACAATTTGGCGGGACTTTACGATTCTATGGGACGCTACAGCGATGCCGAACCTTTGTATGAGAGAGCTTTGGAGATTCTCGTGAAGAGTTTAGGAGAAAATCATCCCAATACTCAAAGTGTGATGTCTGCCTTGATGATGCTAAAAATTCAAACCCTAACCGGTCTGGATGCTGCCACATTGCAGCAAAGGATAGAGGATAATCCCGATGCTATAATCTCTCTAATCCAACAAATAATGCCTGATGCCAAGGAAAATTAGAGAACTAAAAGCCCAGATTATGCGTGAAGGTTTTATTCATCTCCCGAAGCGTGGTAAAGGCAGTCACGAGCGCTGGCGACATGATTTGCTAGGTAAGACTTTGACAATCCCCGGTAAAGATGGCGATGATGTGCCTCGGTATTTAGAGAAACAATTACAAGAATTACTAGTTGAATTGAAAAAATTGAGAGATAGCGGAGAGTTATGAATCAATACAGCATGATTGTCCAGTGGTCAGAAGAAGATCAACTTTTTTGGTAACAATTCCCGAATTTAGTGATCTAGTGATCATGCCCTGCACCCACGGCAAAACTCGCATAGAAGCCATTCGTAACGGTGAAGAAGTAATCGAAATGTACCTAGAATCTTGGCAAGCCGAAGGTGAAACAATCCCCAAACCGCAAATCCTCCAAGTTGCCTAACTCTCCACAAAAAACATCTCTTGCAACAAGCCCTAGCCAACGGCAGCGCCGACTCCCTCTCCCCTCTCCCCCTCACCCAGCAGCTTCTCCAACAGTTGAGAGAATGACCGCAAACAATACGCTATCCTGAAATCAACAGGAGGAAAACCCCATGACCATCAAGGAACAGTTAATTAAAGAGATTGAACAAGCCCCAGAAAATTTGGTGATACAGTTATTAAGTTTTTTACATCTTCTGCAATCTCAGCCCCAAGATACTAGTCCAGTTGCTAATACACTAGAAAAACAACTTAAGTCGATTGATGGTTTTATGATTATTCAAGAGAATAATTTACCCTCAAATATTGATTGGGTTTCTCTCATTCGGGAAGAAAGAATCAACGATCTGATGTAGCTATGAAAGTATTATTTGACACCAATATTTTCGTAGCTGCCATGATTGAATCTCACCCCCATCATCCCATCAGCTTACCTTGGATACAAAAAGTTAGAAACAAGGAAATTATTGGCGATATCTCAACCCACTCGATCGCAGAACTCTATAGCTACAGGTAAACCTATTCTCACCCCAACCTATTGCCCCGCCATCTATCAAACCCTTGGTAAGCCCTAGCCAACAACAGCGCCGCCGACCTCTACGATCGTCCCCTCACTCAGCAGTTTCTCCAACAGTTGAAATAAGTTCAGCTAATCATAAATTTCTCGGCGGTGTCCAATTTGATGAATATTGATACTTTTTGAGGAGTGATTGATCGCATAAATAACTCGATAATCACCAACCCGGAGCTTGAAATAATTGGCTAAACTGCCAGTAAGAGCTATGGGGGTAATTTCTGCAAAATTTTCACCCAGCCATTTGATTTTACGGGCTATTCGTAACTGAACTGGGCGGTCAATCTTGGCAAGATCGGCGATCGCCTCTGGGTTGAATGCAATACTATAGCTCATCCCAGTTAATACCTAATTTTTCCATTGCTTGAGATGCAGGAATAGATACTGATTGTTCTTGGTTTCGGAGACGCTCTACAACTGATATCTTCAGTTTTTTACCTTCATCCAAATCTACATATTCCTCTAGCCCCGCCATCTCAGCGTCTGACTCCAACCCAGCCTGAGCTTCCTTGCGCTGGCGATCGTGCTGCAACAACGCCAGAAAATATTCCCCAGCGCTGGCATAATTTCCAGCCTGAAGCTGACTCTCCACATAGGATTCAAGCTCTTTTGGGATCGGAAAAATCACATTCATACACTTCATTAATATAAATAAAATCCTCTTAGCAATCTTAGCGCTTATTTTCGATCGCCAACCCTAGCCTAGGGCAGCACCGCCTCCCTCGGCGACCATCTCCTCACCCAGTAGCTTCTCCAACAGTTGCGAGAACGATCGTAAACCTACGCTATCCTGAAATCAACAGGAGGAAAGCCCCATGACCATCAAAGAACTTGAAGCAGCAATAATGATGCTATCCAGCAAAGAATTAGCCAGTCTGACCACATGGCTTTTGGACTACCACGAACAAGTTTGGGATCAAGAAATCGCCGATGATCTAGAACTTGGGAAATTTGATAAATTACTAGACGAGATTGATCAAGAATACGAGGCAGGTTTAGCAGACAGCTTATGAACCACCTCACTCTCCCCAGATTTTGGCAAGCCTATCATCAACTCCCTAAAGATATCCAAATAACAGCAGCTTCTCCAACAGTTGAGGAACTAAACTTCTTCATCAAGAAATGGCAAAATATTCTCTAAATCTCTCGCACCATGCAAAACCCGGAGAACTTCTACTTGCTCCGCTTGAACCTGATAAAAAATCAAATAATCCTTAAAATTTTTAATTCGCCACTGACGAATTGTTTTCATATCAGACAAAATCAAAGATAGAACCTTCCCCATATTGGGAGTTGTCGCCAATTGAGCAAAAGTATACTCAGCAGATTCCAAAAACCTTTCCGCCGCCTCCCGATTTCCCTTCGCCAAAATGTAGTTTGCCTGTCGTCTGATATCCTGAGTTGCCCGATCGTGAATAATTACCTGAAAAGCCATGTTCCCTATTGTCCCGATCCCAATATCAATCGCCGCAAATCTTGCCAATATTCAGGAGTTACTAGCTCCGTTTCCGACTCCAGCCCTTCTTGTAACAAACCAGCTAGCTTTGCTTGAGCTTCCTTACGCCGTTGATCGTGCTGCAACAGAGCCAGAAAATATTCTCCCGCACTGGCATAATTTCCAGACTGAAGCTGACTTTCAATATAAGATTCAAGCTCCTTTGGTATCGGAAAACTCACATGCATAAACTTCCATAGTCATAAAATTCTCTTGGTAATCTTAACACTTTATAAGCCCGATCGGAAATTACCAATAGCCAGCTAGTAGCACCAATTTCTATCCCCCTTCGACTTCGCTCAAGGCAACGCCATCCTCTCACCCAGCAGTTTCTCCAAGAGTTGAGAGAACGATCGCAAACCATACGCTATCCTGAAATCAACTGGAAGAAAACCCTATGACCATCAAAGAACTTGAAACTGCAATAATGATGCTATTCCTATGTAGATTTATAAATTAAATTATGCCTGAAATTTTGATAGATAACCTTCCAGACCAAACCCTATTAACCCCTTTTGTCACCAATTTAGATAAGCCTGTATTTTGCTTAAAGAATCTGCCGGAAGTAGTCAAAGGAGCCTTGTTTTCTCGCTACAGTCGCAGTGAGAAGAACCTACGACAAATATTGCTAGATGAATTTATCCGAGCAAAGGAGGCGGGGTTTCAGGGGATTGTCGGCGATGTTGATAACAGCACAGAGCAGTTAATTGCTATTCAGCAAGCTGAGGCTTTTACGATCGAGTCCTGCTTGGTTATGGGGATGATTCGATCGCTGAACTAGGCGGGGCGCACATTGCCTGTGAAGGGATTAGTAATATTGCCGCCAAAGCTCTAGAAGATAGCCGAATTGGGATTTCTCCCCTCGAAAAATCTACTAGGTACGTATTGTTTAACCAAAAAAAAGATGGCAAGTATCTCTACTATCGTGAGCCTGAACTGATGGCTTCGAGTTATGCAAACCTCTATGAATCTGCCCTAGATCAATTATTTGATACCTATTCTGCCTTAATTCCCCCCCTGACTCA
>JAAUUE010000193.1 GCA_012031635.1 Coleofasciculaceae cyanobacterium SM2_1_6
TCCTTTGACGTAGAACCTCTTGCAAGCTGAATAACGTAAAAGCCCCTCCATCCCCCAGCCCCTTCTCCCTAGGGAGAAGGGGAGCTAAGAAGAAAATCCCTCTCCCTAGGGAGAGGGATTTAGGGCGAGGGTCATGATTCACGCAAGAGGTCTATTAACTTACTTAATGTATGGGCGGTACTGGACTCGAACCAGTGGCTACCTGCTACCGTTGCCATAACTAGTCAGCACCGAATCTGGGTGCAGGTATAGTAACCGCCAAGCTGGTTAGGACAATTTTTGGAGTGTAACCCCAGCGCTGCCGGGGTTACACTCGACTACTACTATGGCAACGACTATAGATACCCTCTTAGAGGATGTCTGAAAAGGGATGCTCTGTAGGGTAGGGGGATTTAGGGGTATTAAAACTTTTGCCCCCCCGACAGTAAGACCTTTCAGACATCCTCTTAGCTAGTTTAAATAGCTGAAACACTGAGCAAGCTGGATTTAAAATTTACCCTTTGCCTTTTTACTTTTGCCTTATGCAGACTCTGGTTTAGGGAGAGAAGAAGGATGGACTAACAATTCTGCCGTGGAGCGCTTCTCTACCATGTCCTTTGTGATCAGGCAACGGGTGACATCCTTGCGGGAAGGCAGTTCATACATCACATCCAGCATCAACTCTTCCACGATCCCCCGTAAAGCCCTTGCTCCGGTTTTGCGTCGATAGGCTTCCTGAGCGATCGCCCGAATTGCCTCCGGCTTAAAATCTAACTGGACATTATCCATGTACAACAACTTTTGATACTGCTTCACCAGCGCATTCTTCGGCTCCGTCAAAATTGCCATCAGGGTATTTTCATCCAGAGGTTCCAAGGCAGCCACAATGGGAACCCGCCCAATAAATTCTGGGATCATCCCAAATTTGACGAGATCATCCGGTTCCAACTGCTTCAAGATATCCGCCGTCCGCTTATCCTTAGTTGCGGGATCCCCCGATTGGACAAAGCCCATAGACTTCTTCCCGGTCCGTTGTTCCACAACTTTCTCTAGACCCACAAAAGCTCCTCCACAGATAAAGAGAATATTGCTGGTATCAATCTGAATACACTCTTGGTAAGGATGCTTTCTCCCACCTTGGGGCGGCACATTGGCGATCGTCCCTTCGAGCATTTTCAACAGCGCCTGCTGTACCCCTTCCCCAGAGACATCTCTGGTAATTGAAGTATTTTCACTCTTGCGGGCAATCTTATCGATTTCATCAATATAGATAATCCCTCGTTGAGCTTCCTCCACATCTAGATCCGCCACCTGCAAAAGTCGGAGGAGAATATTTTCTACATCTTCCCCCACATAGCCTGCTTCCGTTAAGGTCGTAGCATCTGCCACCGCAAAGGGAACATCAAGAATGCTGGCAAGGGTCTGGGCGAGGAGAGTCTTCCCACAGCCTGTGGGGCCCATCAACAAAATGTTTGATTTTTGGAGTTCTACCGTATCCTCGGCACTATTAGCAGTTTTGGTATTCTTGTTTTGCAAGAAGCTTAGACGCTTGTAGTGGTTATAAACCGCCACTGATAAAACTTTCTTGGCTTCATCTTGACCAATCACATGATCATCAAGATATTTCTTCAGTTCCCTCGGCTTGGGAATCTGCTGCATGACAATTCCCCCAGTTCTCTGCCTGCGCTTCTGGGTAGGTTCTGCCTTGGGAGCCGGGGGCTGGAGAGGACTACTGGAATCTAGTAGCTCCTCATCTAAAATTTCATTGCATAGGTCAACGCACTCATCACAGATATAAACCCCAGGCCCGGCAATTAGCTTGCGGACTTGCTCTTGGGATTTGCCACAGAAAGAACATTTTAGATGGGAGTCGTACTTAGACATAGCTGCCTCAGATTAATTAGTTGGCATTAGTAGGCATGAATTTGATGTTATGTCGGGTTAGTTGGCAGTATTTTCACGGGAAATTACTTGGTCAATTAACCCGTAGTCCTTGGCTTCTGCCGGAGACATAAAGAAATCACGCTCAGTATCTGCCTCAATTTTTTCTAGGGGTTGTCTGGTGTGTTGAGCCAAGAGTTGATTGAGGATACGCTTATGATAGAGGATTTCCTTCGCTTGGATCTCGATATCTACAGCTTGTCCCTGCGCTCCGCCTAGGGGTTGGTGAATCATGATCCGAGCGCTGGGTAGAGCCATTCGTTTTCCCGGAGTCCCACCAGACAGGAGGAAGGCTCCCATGCTAGCTGCTAAACCATAACAGATAGTGACAACATCAGGGCGAATTTGCTGCATTGTATCGTAGATTGCCATCCCTGCGGTGACGGAGCCGCCGGGAGAGTTGATATAGATTTGGATATCTTTTTCCGAGTCTTCTGCTTCTAGGAATAGCATTTGGGCGACCAAGGAGTCGGCGACATTATCATCTACAGGAGTGCCAAGGAAGACGATCCGCTCCCGCAACAGTCGAGAGTAGATATCAAAGGCGCGTTCTCCCATGCCAGACTGCTCTACGACCATGGGGACTACGGTGCCTGCTGTCCCCGATGCTGTCCCTAGTATAGATGTGGTAGTCACTGCTGGAGCTTTAATGGAAGTACAATCCCAAAGGTTGAGACTGGTGAAGTTTTGGTAGGGCGAGGTCGATCGAATCATATTGATTTCAGTAATTTTTCAGATGAATTCTCAGGGTAATTTCAGCAATTATTTCAGTAATTTCAAGAGTTCTGGGAACTTAGCAAATCCGGCTAATTTTGATGAGATGAAGACAGCCTCCCAGCTTACCCACCTTTTCCCTTCCATTATGGCTTAGGATTAATTATTCTTCCACCACCGCCACTGGAACTACTGTTTCTCTAGTTTGCTGATGTTTTTTACTAAGTTACTCTGTTTGAGCAAACTATGGGGTTTCGGGGTCTGGGGTCTCATCGGGAATTTCCGCAGCTATCACCTCGATCGCTTCCTCTACTTCTTCAATAACTTGCTCCTCATCTAATTCATCATCTAATTCATCATCTAATTCATCATCTAATTCCTCCTCATCCACAAGGGTTCCTTCGGGGACTAATTCCACCTCTGCCTGCTCCACCAACCATTTCAGAGCATTAGCCTTAGTCATATCCTCTTGGAAAAACTCTTGCAGTCTTTCCTTATCAATATTATTTTTCCCTTGAATCTGAGAAATATAGTCGCTTACCGCTTCCTTGACCTCTGTTTCTGAAGGAATTAGGGATTCCTGCTTCGCAACTTCTAGGAGAGCCAGAGTTTGGTGGAGACTAGTTATAGCTTCTGGACGAGAGCGATCGCGCATTTCTTTAATGAAAGTATCATTCATGAAACCATTTACATCCATGCCCATTCTTTCCAGTTGCGAGATGGCTTGCCGGAGCATGAAGTTGGATTCATTGACAATCATCGATTCTGGTAAATCCACCTCGATAATCTTGACTAATTCTTTGACGATCGCTTTCTCCTTCGCTGCCTGCATTTCTTGAGTATTCCGCTCTTCAAAGTTTTTTTGAATCGTTGCTTTCAACTCGGCGATGGTTTCAAACTCACTAAACTCTAGAGCAAAGTCATCATCAAGGTCTGGCAACTCTTTTTCTTTGATTTCCTTGAGGGTAATGGTAAATTCCGCAGGCTTGCCAGCGAGGTCTTCCCGGGGATAATCTTCGGGAAAATTCACAGGTAATTGCTTGGTTGTGTCCGGTTCCATGCCGACAAGGCCGTCGATAAACTCTTCAATGAAACGTCCTCTTTCTAGTTCCAGTTGAAAATCCTGAGCTTCGCCCCCCGGCAGGGCTGTGTCCTCTCCCTCTAGCTTGCCTAGGTAGTCAATGATCACCACATCCCCTAGTTGAGCCGCTCTGCCTTCTACAGGCACAAGGGGAGCATTTTCTCGGCGCTTTTCTTCGAGGAATTCATCAATTTCTTCCTCTGTGACCTTCAGCTCTTCCACCACAATTTTTAGTCCCTTGTACTCGCCGAGGTTCACCACGGGAGGTACATCAAATTTCACCGTGAAAGTCAGGGGCTGACCGGGTACGAAGGTTTTCAGGATATCATCCATCTCCGTGGCGAGTTCGTACTCACTGATGGGATATATTTTTTCTTGGGTCAGGGCTTCCCGGAGACTGTCTTGGAGGAGCTGCTCTAGGGTATTGGCTTTGATCCGAGATTCTCCTAGACGCTGGATCAGCACTTTTTGGGGAACCTTGCCTTGACGAAACCCAGGAAGCTTCACATTTTGGGTCAGGCTTCTGACTACTTGTTCATAGACCTGTTGAGATTTTGCGGCGGGAACCTCAATCTGTAGCTGGACTTGACTTTGGGGTAATTTTTCCTGGGTAACTTTCATTGACTAACTATCTAATAACTGGTAATAATATTTTTGATATCTTTTCGGACTTAGCTATGCTAGGGGCTTAAACAAGCTGAGGTATATCAAGGTTAAGTGTATCAAACTTTTTGATCTATCTCCAAGTTTTTGCTGGGGTTGCGCCCAAAGGTAGGCTCGGAGAGCTTTATAATTTATTAGCTTGGGCATTTAGTCTAGACATCAAAGAGTGATCATGGAGTGATCATGGGGTCAAAAGTCAGCTTTGCCAGTTGCTTCTAGTTAGTTAGAGTGCATGATCAGGAGTGCTTAACAAAATTATCGGAAGGTTTTATCAAAAGATTATTAATGTACATTGAGATAATTATTTAATATAAATTTGTTAAATAGATTTGTTAAGAAAATAGATTTATTTTAAGGTTGTTGTTTCATTTTTAAGGAGGGGTATTTTGTCTAAATCAGTACGGGTGGCGATTCTTGGGGCGACTGGAGCCGTCGGGACTGAGTTGATTACTTTGTTGGCTGAGCGAAAATTTCCTTTGGCGGATTTGCGGCTGTTGGCTTCCCCTCGATCGCAGGGACAGGTGGTGGAGTTTCAGGGCGAAAAATTAACCATTGAACCCGTCACTGAAGAATGTTTTGAGGGTGTTGATATTGTTCTTGCTTCTGCGGGCGGGTCTATTTCTAAAACTTGGCTCCCCAAGGCTGTAGCGGCTGGAGCCGTAGCGATCGACAACTCCAGTGCCTTTCGCATGGATCCCCTAGTGCCTCTGGTCATCCCCGAAATCAATCCCCAAGCCGCCCAACACCATCAGGGAGTTATTGCCAACCCCAACTGCTCCACAATTTTAATGAACATGGCAGTGTATCCCCTACACCAAGTCCAACCAGTCCAGAGAATTGTGGTGGCAACTTATCAATCAGCCAGTGGAGCCGGAGCCAGAGCCATGGCAGAAGTGCAAACCCAAGCCCAAGCTATCCTCGATGGCAATCCTGCCCAGCCGGAAATCTTTCCCTATCCCCTAGCATTCAATTTGTTTCCCCACAACTCACCTCTGAATGCTGAAGGTTACTGTGAAGAAGAAGTGAAGATGGTCAAAGAAACTCGGAAAATCTTTGGAGTTCCCGATCTGCGGATCACGGCTACCTGTATTCGGGTTCCCGTGCTACGGGCGCATTCCGAAGCAGTAAATCTGGAATTTGCCAGCCCCTTCCCAGTAGATCGGGCAAGGAATCTGATCTCAAAAGCTCCGGGAGTAAAGCTAGTAGAAAATTGGGAGAAAAATTATTTTCCTATGCCCCTAGAAGCCAGTGGCAAAGATGAAGTGCTAGTGGGTAGAATCCGTCAGGATATTTCCCATCCTTGTGGGTTAGAATTATGGCTGAGTGGCGATCAGATTCGGAAAGGTGCGGCGCTCAATGCGGTACAAATCGCTGAACTGCTGGTAAATAAAGGCTGGCTTCGTTCTAATCCAGAACCTGCCCTGTTTAGTCATTAACTTTATCTAAGAATCAATATAGGCAAGAGGAATGTGGTAGAACTAGGTCGGGTTATTACGGCGATGATTACGCCGTTTCATGAAGACAAGAGTGTGAACTATCAAGTTGCGGAGGAATTAGCCGTCCACTTGGTAGACCACGGTACAGATGCGATCGTGGTTTGTGGGACTACTGGAGAATCTCCTACCCTGACATGGGAAGAGGAGTTTGAGTTGTTCCGGGTAGTCCAAAAAGCAGTGGCAGGGAAGGGGAAGGTTATTGCCGGAACTGGTTCTAATTCTACCCAAGAAGCGATCGCCGCCACAGCCAAAGCTGCTAAACTAGGGCTGGACGGTTCTCTGCAAGTAGTACCTTACTACAACAAACCACCCCAAGCAGGGCTATATCGTCACTTTGAGGCGATCGCCAAAGCCTGTCCAGACCTACCCTTGATTCTCTACAACATTCCCGGTAGAACCGGACAAAACCTGTTGCCAGAGACCGTTGCCCAACTGGCGGAGATACCGAATATTGTGGCAATTAAAGAAGCAAGTGGTAGTCTTGATCAGGTCAGCCAAGTCCGTTGCCTGACTCCCCCAGAGTTTCGCATTTATTCTGGAGATGATTCGCTGACACTACCGATGCTGGCGGTGGGGGGCTATGGAGTGATTAGCGTGGCAAGTCACTTGGTAGGAGAGAAATTACAAGAAATGATCCAAGAATTTGAGGCGGGGAATCATCAACTAGCAAGGTCGATTCACTGTCAATTATTTCCCCTGCTGAAGGCTTTGTTTGCCACCACCAACCCCATTCCCCTCAAGGCAGCTTTGGAAATGCAGGGATGGCAGGTCGGTGGGTGTCGATCGCCCCTCAGCCCCTACCCAGAGGAATGGCAGCCAAGTTTAGAAAAGTTATTAAAGGAGCTACAACTAATTTGCGCAATCTAAGCCATCTATGAGTAATATATGAGTGATCTATGAGCGATCTAATTTATATGATCTAATCAGCTATCTAAATCTAGATAAAGTTGCTAAACTAAGGGAATCTAAGAATATCTAAATTTGCTTAATTTCTGATTTAAAATTTTAATTTAGATTTCAAAATCTACCCTAGCGATTCACTCGATCGAGCCAAATCAAACCCGGTTGTTTGGACTACAAGAATTTAACTACAGGAATTTAACTACAAGTCTTTCATGATTAAACATTGCTCCCAGAAATCTCCTCAGATGTTTTCTCGATTTCATTTTTTTTACAAATTTTTGATCAAAATTCTTACTAAAGCCAGATCAAACCTAAAGCAGTCTAATCTGAGTGTTTTTTCTCCTGCTAAAATTCTCCCGTCGCAATGTTCTCAAGGGATTATTTAATCTGAGGTTTTTGCCTCTTGCCATCAGCTTTCCCCCGATATTAACCCTAGCTTCGGTTGGTTACCCCCTAGGAATTAATAGCCCAACTCCCTGTAGTTAATTTATCTTTCATCAATGAAAGTTAGCCGATCTCAATTTAACTAATCAAAGTTAGGCAATTTCCAACTACCCACAATCAAACATAATCAAACACAATCAAACACAATCAAACACAAATCAACCCAAGCTATTAACCATCAAGCTATTAACCATCAATCAAAATCAACTAAGTTATGCCAAACAATCAAAATTCTGGAACCTCAAATAACAATATGCCAATTCTCAATCAAGGAGTAAAGTTAAATAACCAAAACGGTAAAGTCGTCATTCAAAATGGCAAAGCAGCTAACTCTGGAAGTGCTAATTTCCAAGGACTAAAAATTATTCCCCTGGGTGGACTACACGAGATTGGGAAGAATACCTGTGTGTTTGAATACCAAGATGAAATAGTCTTGCTAGATGCAGGGATTGGGTTTCCGGCGGATGGGATGCCGGGGATTAATGTGGTGTTGCCGGATATGACTTATCTCCGGGAGAATCGCCATAAAATCAAGGGCATGATTGTCACCCACGGTCATGAAGACCACATTGGCGGGATTCCCTACCACCTGAAGCAGTTTGATATTCCCAATATCTACGGACCTCGTTTAGCCATGGCTTTGTTGGCGGGGAAGCTAGACGAAGCAGGAGTTGCCAACCGGACGACCCTCCATAACGTTGCCCCACGGGAAATGGTACGCATGGGTTCCCATTTTTTGGTGGAATATATCCGTAATACCCACTCGATCGCTGATAGTTTCACTGTCGCCATCCATACTCCCCTAGGCGTGATTATTCACACTGGAGACTTCAAGATCGACCATACCCCAGTGGATGGGGAGTATTTTGATTTGCAAAAGCTAGCCGAACATGGGGAAAAGGGCGTACTGTGTTTGATCAGCGATTCTACCAATGCCGAAGTTCCCGGACATACCCCTTCCGAGGCTTCCGTGCGCCCCAACCTCGATCGAGTCTTTGCCGAAGCTGCGGGGCGGATCATGGTGACTACCTTTGCTTCTTCGGTGCATCGGGTGAATATTATTTTGCAGTTGGCTCAAAAACACGGGCGAGTCGTGGGCGTAGTGGGTCGATCGATGCTCAATGTGATTGCCCATTCCCGGACTCTTGGCTATATCAAGTGTCCCGATAGTCTTTTTGCCCCGCTCCACTCCCTGCGACAGTTCCCCGATGACAAGGTTTTGATCCTGACCACGGGTTCCCAAGGGGAAGAGATGTCGGCGATGACCCGCATCTCCCGTGGAGAACACCGAGAAATCAAAGTCAAGCAAGGGGATAC
>JAAUUE010000006.1 GCA_012031635.1 Coleofasciculaceae cyanobacterium SM2_1_6
TCCCATCCCCTGCATCTTCGTCCACGTCCCCCTCCTCACCCCCCCAAAACCAACCAGAAATCCTCACCGACTTCAATCAAATTCTCCACAATTTATCTAAAACAGATGAAAGAGTTAAGGATGTTAGTTTTACTGAAGATACAATAAATGTTGACTTGATGGATGGTAGAACAATTATCGTGCCTTTAATTTGGTATCCTCGATTGTTTAATGGCACGATCGAGCAACGGCAGCAATGGCAAATCTGTGGTGGTGGCTACGGGATTCACTGGGAGGAGCTTGACGAAGATTTAAGTACAGAAGGCATGTTACGAGGTGCACCTGCTCCTAGACCGCTTCAAAAAGCGTGATGGATCAACCCTCTAACTACAAGCTACAATAGCAAAAAATATACAAATTCCTGCTGATAATTATGCAAAATCTATCCCAAATTTATGGCACAGGAGGATGAAAGAAATCATAGACCTCCGAGAGGATTGCATCTGGCAGAAAAACATGTCCAGAAACACTTACCAAATACACCACAAATGTTAAAGCGGCTGCAAGAAGATGGGAAAGTGCATGTGTTTAATGATAGACAAACTTTATTTAGGGTTACAGAAGATTTGTTTGAGCATGGTCAATTTATTGGCATCGTGCGAGGTCACGAACGTTATGGGATGTATTTTGATCAAGCAATTGGCTATAGACCTGATCTAAAAGGAAACCGATTACCATTATATTTTGCAGAAATGAAAATAATTAAAGGTGAATATCATGTCATTCCTCGGACAAAACCAAGCAAAGTTATCTAGCTGGCAATTTATTGAAATGTGGGTTGATCCAACTTCTGATCTTCCCTATGTCTTGATGTTAGTGGGAGATGTAGATGGTAGTTATAAAATTTATGACCCTACGGAAGGTTATAAAATAGTCTATTCTGAGCAAGATTATGAGAAAGTAAAAGATTTTTTGTTAGAAGATGAATACGTGCAAATTGGCAACAGATATCAAGAGGATGAGCGTAATCCTTTAGTTGCATAAGGAAGATTGAAAGAGTTAAATAGGAGACTAGTTATAGACTAGCTCTATTTCATTAAGGAGGTGGAAATTTACACTTGACTTGAATTTCAAAGTTACTTTCTGCACAGGCTTTGGTGAGAATGGGCATTCCTGCTTCACCGCTAATTTTTAAGCCAAATTTAAGAGTTATTTCTTCTACTTGCGCATCACTAAAATTTTTGAAAGCACCGATCGCATATTCTGTATAAAAGCGAATGGCTTCATGGACATCTTGTAATCTGGCGATCGCATCTTCTTTCACACCATAGGTTTCCCGCTCATTGTCAGCCTCTGGGGATGAAATTTCCTCGGATTTCCTAATTTCTAGGGTGAGAATTTCGCCATTTTCTTGTTCAACGTAAATTTTATGAGCCATATTTGCAGGATATTATGGAAAGATGCCTGTATTCTATGGGCATCAGGTCACGATCGCAATACTAAAATTTTCTGTAATGGTTTGTTTATGGCTCGTTATGCTCTAGTTGTGGGGATTCCTGAATATAGTCATTTGCCTTCACCCCTGAGCAAGACCCAAGGGGATGCCGAGGCTGTTGCCAGTTTGCTGCGATTACATGGTGATTTTCAGGAAGTCACGCTCCTCAACCCCAAGAGATTAACGAAGGATGAGCTATTCAAGGAACTTGATCGACTTTTGATCCAGCAAGCGGTGGGTAGCGAAGTGCTGATCTATTACACTGGGCATGGAGTTTTAATGGAAGACTGTGGAGTAGTTAGGGGATTTTTAGCTCCTTCAAATTGTGTTTATACAAAAGAAAACGTCACTAACGGGATTCCCTTTGATAGTTTAAATCAGTTAATTGGCAAGTCTCAGTTGAGTAGTTTGGTGATGTTGTTGGATTGCTGCCATAGCGGTTCTCTGCTCAAGTCTATAGCGAAGATTTTTACAGCTTTTAATTCGGAAAAAAATTACGCATTGATGGCGGCGTGTCGTGATTTTGAAGAGGCGGCAGCCATGAAGAAGGAACCCCACAGTATTTTTACCGGGGCATTGTTGCAAGGTTTGGCGAAAGAAAATGCCAACGATCGAGATCAGATTAATACTAGTTTCCTCTTTGGATTTATTGAGGATCGTCTCCGGCTAACAGGTCAAGAGCCTGTCAAGCTCAGTTATGGTCAGAGCATCAAAATTGTTGATTATCGAGCAATGCAGCCAGAGCAGCCGATCGTTGATATTTGTCCCTACGTGGGGTTGAATGCCTTTGATTTTGAGAAGGGGACGGCGGGATTTTTTAAGGGGCGCGATCGCTTTGTGCGGTTACTTTGGCAAAAACTACAGGAATCGAATTTTGTCCCGGTGATTGGGGCTTCGGGGAGTGGCAATCTTCCCTTGTCCGGGCAGGATTGGTTTCTATTCTCAAAGCTGAGGGAAATTGGCACATCTTGCCAGCCATCAAGCCGGGGGATTCCGTAACAGCTCCCATAACGGAAATCAGTCGCATTCTCAGCCAACTTTGTCCCCGATCGGACACCAAAAAAGCCATTTACGCCCTGATTGATGCTGGGAATCTCGCTGCTGCCATCGATCGCTTACCGGGGCAAGAAAATCTGTTGTTGATCGTCGATCAGTTTGAAGAAGTATTTACCGTCTGCCCAGAAGAACAAGCCAAACAGAAATTTATTGATCTGTTGGTGGGTATTACCCAATATCCCCAGTCTCGGTTGCGAGTGGTGACAACGATGCGGGCAGATTTCTTTGATAAGTGTCTTGCCTACCGAGCTTTAGGTACTTTGATCCAAGAGCATCAGGTGTTATTACTGCCCATGGAGCCGGACGAGTTGCAAGAAGTAATCGAGGAGCCGATCAAAGGCAAATACACCCTTGGTGAAGGCTTGCTACCAATGATTCTACGAGATATTCGCCAAGAACCAAATGTGCTGCCCTTGCTGGAGTTTGCCCTCACCCAACTCTGGGAGCAGCGTACAGACCGTTGCCTAACTTTGAGTACCTACGATGCTTTGGGGTGAGTCCTTGGGGCGCTAGATAAGCACGCCGATCGCCTCTATGAAGAGCTATCAACCTCAGAACAGGAGTGGGTTAAGCGCATTTGCCTAAAACTAGTCCGGACTGGACAGCAAGATCATCTCCAAGATACCCGCCAGCGCCGCCCCAAGGAAGAAATTTTGCAACTGGTGGGGGAGAGCGATCGACCAGCCCTAGAGGTTGTCCTAGAGCTATTGGTGCAGGAACGGCTATTGGCAACGGGGAGAGAGGGGGCAGCTTGGGTAGATATGGCTCATGAAGCCCTGATGGAGAGATGGAAAAGATTTCAGGGCTGGCGACAAGAGCAACGAAATATCCGGTGGCTCTGCGATCGCCTTGGTGATGACTATGAAAAATGGCTGCAAGTCCCTGACCCAGAAAAAAATAAGTTCCTGTTTCCGGAAGGGCTGGTGATGGAAATTGAAGCGGTAATCACAGAGATCAGGGAATATCTCAACCCAGCGCAGGAAAAATACCTAGAGCAGAGCATCCACAAATACAAACCTTGGCTCAATCCAGCCAACTTCCCAGAAATGGTCGACATCCCCGCAGGACAGTTCTGGATGGGTTCCCCCGCAGGCAAAGGTGAAGATGATGAAAAGCCCTACCACCTAGTCACCCTCAAAGGATTTCGTATGGGTAAATACCCCATCACCCAAGCCCAGTGGAGCACCATTGCCCTCTCCCCTGAAATCAATCGACCTTTATATTCCTATCCTTCTCGCTTTCAAGGTGATTCTCTGCCCGTGGAGCAAGTTTCTTGGTATGAGGCTGAAGAATTTTGTGCCAGACTCTCAGACCTCACAGGAGACACCTATTATCTGCCCAGCGAAGCCGAATGGGAATACGCCTGCCGAGCCGGAGCCAAAAAATACACAGAATACTGCTTTGGGGATAGTAAAAGTAAGCTGAAAGATTATGCTTGGTTTGGTGATAATTCTAGAAATACTACGCACCCCGTAGGCGAAAAATTACCCAATGCCTTTGGTTTATATGATATGCACGGCAATATCTGGGAATGGTGCGCCGATGATTGGCACAAAAATCATGAAAAGGCTCCGGCAGATGGCACAGCATGGACGAACAATGATAATTGTTCTCAAGCAGATTATCTCACCAAAGTGCTTCGTGGTGGTTCTTGGTACAACGTTGCTAGGAACTGCCGCTCTGGGAATCGTGTTAGGGGCAATGCGGGCTACCATGACTTTAACTACGGTTTTCGGGTTGCCTGTATTTCATTTCTACCGAGGACTCTTTAACCCTTTATTCTCTATATCCTTCTTCCTTTTCCCTCCCCCTTCGCCTTTGGCGTTGGCGCTAGCCTTGCAAAGCAAATCAAATTTTTTTTTCACCCCCCCGTCTATAGAGAACAGATTTCAACGACCCTCAGTCCTCGCATTGAAAGTATCTTCAGCATCTTGCTATGATAAAAATAAATCGAACAGCGATCGCCATGACTCCTCTAGAAATCGAACGTCAATTTCTCAATTTATCTCCCTGCGATCGAGCAGCAATGGTGCAAAGCCTAATCAAAACTCTCAGCATCGGTGGCAAGGGCATCACCAAAACTAACGGGGTTTGTGGGGGAGAGGCTTGTATTGCCGGAACCCGTATTGCTGTTTGGCTATTGATCGAAGCGCAACAACTAGGTATCACTGAAGCTCAGTTATTACAAGACTATCCTCACATTACTGCTGCAGATCTCGTTAATGCTTGGGCGTATGCCGACGCTTATCCCGAAGAAATTGCTGTAGCAATTCATGCCAATAATGAGGTAGCCTAGCCAATGGCTCGATTGTATGCAGACGAACAATTTCCCAGAGAAGTCAGCAGACTACTTCAGTTTATGGGACATGATATTTTAACAGTGCAAGAAGCTGGCAACGCCAACTTGGGCATTCCTGATGAGGAAGTATTAGCTTTTGCTATTAGCAATAATCGTGCAGTTGTCACCCTCAACCGCCAAGATTTTAACCGTTTGCATCGTGCTAATTCTCAACATTTTGGGATTATTACCTGTACTAACGATAGCGATCGATCCCGAATGGCAAACCAGATCGACAAAGCGATCTCCACTCATCAATCCTTAACAGGCAAGTTAATTAAAGTTGTTCGTCCCGCATCCTAGCAAGACAATCGCATCCAAACATCAAACCTCTGTTGACAACCATAGTCGCCAAGGCTTAATAAATGCCGACTTCTCAGACTACATCAACGCCCGCCTTCAGAACGACAATGGGTTTAGGAGCGGTTGATTCACCAAATCCCTAAGTTCCACCGCTTGGAGAATACTTGCCCACTGGGGCAACGGCTGATTTCTCTGTAGTTGCGCCAGCAAAGCCACCGTATCATACCAAATGCCCGCCCTACTCAAAAGTTCTGCCCGCTCGATCGCTGACATCCCCTGCAAAACCCTCGGTGATAGTTCCGGCGGAGTAGCCACTCTCTGGATCAAGCCATCCGCAACAATATCTTTGCTGCGATCGTTCCTTTGACAAATGATGGCAACCGACCAAATGTAACTTTTATTTAGCTCCAGACCCTGAAACCCAGAACTTTCTGGCAGAGAAATACTGGCAATCCCACTCCGACCATCGCCATTAAATCTAGTTAAGTAAATATCATTCCCAGCCAAATCACGCAGCACAAACTCGATCAGGGGCGGCGGCAGACCCTCTGGCATGGCTGGCAAATAAAATGAAAAATTAGGGTGAGATTTAATCGTTACCCCCAAAGGCATTCAGGGGAACTATCCCTACCATCGGTGGGGAGTTTTCAGAAATTGGACACCCATAGGGCGATCGGGTTCCCGCCGGGCGGGTGCGTTCCGGAGTACCAACCTCCCTAGGGGGTTGATAATTACCATTATTCCACTGGGCTAGCCCCGGAGCCGTCAAAGCACCAAAAAAGCAACTAGTCAGCCCCACCAGTAATAGCCGTTGGCAGGTTTGGGAAAGCAGAGTCATAAATATTATCCCTTGGGTTTGGATTGTGTTCGTGGGAGAAATTAAGAATCTGGATTAATTATCTAAAAAAACTGAGGCTCTAGGCAGTTCCTAAATCAAACTTCGATCGAGATGCTGACTAGAACCTAAGCAAACTCCTTTGCCCTCGTTCGACTGCGGGTACTCTGGCAAACTGGGAACTATTGATAACCCAAACTGGCAACTAAGTATTAGGAACCCTCGCTGGGGTAGTAGAACTTCTGCCATCTAGTAGTGGTTGATTGATTAAATCTAGGAGTTCTACCGCCTGAAGAATATTTGTCCATTGGGTCAGGGGACGTTGGCGGTGAATTTCGGCTATCAACGCCACAGAATCATACCAAATACCAGCTCTGCTGAGGATTTCAGCCTCCTCAACTACCGATTTACCTTCCAAGGCACTAGGGGATAACTCCGGGGGAACCGCCACCCGCTGGATCAAACCTTCGGTGACAATATCTCTGCCTCGATCGTTCATTTGACAAATGATGGCAACCGACCACCGATAATCTTTATTCAGTTCCAAACCCTTGACCCCAGAACTTTCTGGCAGGGAAATACTGGCAATCCCGCCCTGACCATCGGTATTAAATCTGACTTTGTAAATATCATTGTCATCCAAATCCCGAATCACAAACTCCACCGGGGGAGGCGTTGCTCCCGCCGTCATCGTTGGTAAATAGAACAAGAAAGTCGGATGAGACTTGAGGGTCACTCCAAAGGTATTGTTGGGGACTACCGCCACCAGCGAGGGCGAAGTTTCCGCCACTGGACACCCACGAGTACCCCTAGTCGCGCCTGACTGGGTACGGGTAGGAGTGCCGACATTCCCACTGGGGCGATAACTTCCACCATTCCACTGGGCTAGACTCGGCGCTGCCAGAGAACCTAGACACAAACTGGTAAGCCCGGCTAAGAATAACTTTTGGTAGGGTCGGAAAATCCTAGACATAATTTTGCTCCTTGTATATTTTGTAAGGTTTTGAGTTTGTATTTGGCTTTTAGGGTTTATTTTTAGACTGATTTTTCTCTAATAGAACTTAGACGAGGGTAAAAGGGAACTAGTAGATAGGGAACGAGGGACAAGAATAGAAAACTAGCAGTATTTGAGAATAATTTTAGTTGCCCAAGAACTGGGAGGAACTCTCAGAAATTCCAGCAATTCTCAGGAATTTTACTGATCAGCACTAGAGGCCCTCAAGGAGATGGTTTGCTGAGCAATTTGTTCCAAGCCTACGGAGTTGAGTAGAGCCGCCCAGATAGCCTCAGTATTTTCTTCCTCTATCCTCGCCCCAACTTCCGGATTTAGAGGGGTAAGTACAGGGCTAGCTGTACCATTCGTTTGACTCGTCTGGCTAGGCTGGCGATCGGGCTGGAGACTAATCACCGAGGCAAGGGTTTCATACCAAAGACGAGCATTGGCATAGATAAAAACCTTCTCTGGAGGATTAGCTTGTTGGATTTGGGCTTGGAGGTCTGGATTGGATAGTAGACGCTGGACATAACCAGTGGTGTGCAAGTCACGAGTCCGATTATTGATGTCACAAATCAATGATACTTCCCATCGATAAATACTGCCCACTGTTAAGGGCTGAATCCCCACCTGATGAGGAATTTGCAAGCTCATCACCTGACCTTTTTCTGCTGGTACTGACCCTACAGGGGCTGGGGCGGGTTCTCCTTGGGTAGAACTGAGTTGAGGTTGAGAAAAAGCCGATCGAGCCAGAGTTGAGTTGCCCGGATTGAGAGCATACTGAACAGCATAGATTTCTTCGTCATTTTCATTAAACAGAATAAATTCCACCGCCTCCGCTAGGTTGGGGGGCATATACCAAGAAATTTGGGGGTAAGGTTCTTGAGTGATGCCAAAACCAGACGGGGGCACAAGGGCTGTGGGTGGGGGCAGGGCTGGGTTGATACAGTTCCCGCCGGGGTTCCTGCGTCCGCCACTCTGGGTACTCCGGGGCGAGCCAATATTCCGGGGGGGGCGAAAATCACTCTGCTCCCACTGGTCGGGGATGCGTCTCGATCGATTGGCATTATTTTGTCCAGAGGCGATCGAGAGCATAGAGAGAAGGAAAACGATCGACACTACCGGGATCATCACCAAATTGCGACGACGGAGACCAAAAAGTCCGGGCAAGATTTGCAGATCACAGGGAAATTGATAATGGCCAGATGGCGGCTGTTTCTTGGGCATAGTCATAACTTCGGCTCAGCAGAATTGAAATTTACTTTTTCTCTACTTTTTTCTAGCGGTACTTTTCTTTAGCAGGAAAATCATTCAGGAGTGAGACAAGGAAACTATAGCAGTCCTAAAGGATTTCACCCGACGGGTAGCATAACCTCCTAGCAGCAATCTAATTTAGAAAATGATTTAGGATCGCTATATCTTGAACTTGGGCATTGAACTTGGGCATTAAATTTGTGTAGATGCTTTAGGGGGGGGGGTTAAATAAATCATCAAAAAGTCTACTCAAATACATTTATATCAGAGGTATTTATGCATCAAGGAGAGAAAGTTGATCAGAATTAATATAGTTTTGATTAATGACGTTTTCTTCAACAAACTTTGTTGCTAAATCTCTGGGATAAATCTATGATAAGCAAATTCAAGCAAAACACCTTATTTACAGACTTTAACCCCAAATTAATCTCAGCATTAGTCCAAACACAGTAATTGCGTAATTATTACAATTATCCAGATTTAATGATCCAGAATAAGCAATCTGAGAACAATTAGGGTTACCTCTAGGTTTGAATGTGACTTAGGTATGGTTTATGTATACTCCTTCATCTCAATGAACTATGATTCCCGAATCCACCTCTGGGCAAAATCTCCAGCAAAATCTCCAACAAAATTTCCGTAGGACGATTCGACCCATCGGGGTAGCAGCTTTACATGGTATTGCCACCTGGGCAGGCAAATTAATTGCCCTTGATACTGTTAATGGCTATTTGCTAGAGATTGACCCTACTACAGACAACACAAAAATCTTAAATCCTCAAAGGGATACGGATCTTTTGGATGCCAAGGGTTTAGCGATCGCCGGAGATACTCTCTGGTTAACTAAGCAAAATACCGTATATTCCAGTTCCCTGACTGGAGATTTGCTGTGGGATCCCTTTGTCCGCCTTGCCTACACAGCCGACGGAGTAGCCGTGGTGGATTCGACAGTATACATTACCTCCCAGAAAATTGGTTATATCCTCATTTTTAGTCGCTTCACCGGTAAGGAAGTAGCTCGATTTCCCCTGCCGGGAGTAGGGGTGGAAAATATCACAGTGTGGGGTGAAGAAATTTGGCTCTCGGATACGGTGGAGCAGACGGTGTATTGCCTCGATCGAGCCACCGGGGAAGTAAAGTTTAATATCCTGACTCCCTTTGAATCACCCACGGGCTTGACTTTCTTTTCAGACCCAACCACCGGAGAATCGTTATTATATATTGCCTACTCCTTCCGCCAGCCCTACCTCCGAGACAACCCCAACGCCGAACCCAACTACGAACTCCAGTACCGGGACTGCACCTTCATCCATCCCCTTGCCTACCACTACGATCAAGCCCGCCGGATGGTCCGCTCCAATGGCTATCTCTTGGAAATGTCCTACATTGAAGAACTAGCTCCCCTAGAAGATGTGGAACTCAAGGATGTGGAATGGCGGATTGCCATGCCTGCGGAGACCGATCGCCAAAAACTGCGCCAAATATCTCCCGTAGGAGTTCCCTTTACCGAAGAAGTCCAAAATGGGCAACGGGTCGCTGTATTTAAGTTTCCCCACCTCAAGCCCGGCGAGCGGCATATTTTTGGTTGGAAGGCTCTCCTCGAAGTTTGGAGTATTAAATACCAACTCAAGCCCAAGGATGTGGAATCTCTGCCGCCTTTATCCGCCGAGTTTCAGAATCGTTACTTGATTGATGATGATGATTTGTCCATGGGGACGGAGATTATCCAGAGAGCGGCGCGGGAAGCGATCGGGCGAGAAACCAATCTGCTGCGGAAAATGTACAGTATTCGGAACTATGTGTACGACAAACTTTCCTACGGGATCAAGCCCCACATTGATACCCCGGATGTGGCTTTAGCGAGGGGCGTGGGTTCCTGCGGAGAATACTTGGGGGTACTGCTGGCTCTAGCTCGCTTAAATGGCATTGCCTGTCGCACGGTGGGTCGCTACAAATGCCCCGCCCAGCCAGACCTAATTGGTGTGCCTCTAGAGCCAGATTTTAACCATGTGTGGATGGAGTTTTATGTGCCGGGCTTTGGCTGGCTGCCCATGGAGTCGAATCCTGATGATGTTGTGGATGGGGGCCCCTATCCCAGTCGGTTCTTTATGGGGTTATCTTGGTACCATGCGGAAATTGGGAAAGGGATTACTTTTGAAACCTTAACCAGTGAAGGATTACCTGTTGCTAAGGAGAAAGCTTCGATCGGGGATTTGGCAATTAACCATGTCCGGTTTACCATTCTCCAAGAGTTACAACCAAGCAAAGTTGCTAGTTAAAATCGCAATTTGGGAGGAAAAAAAGGGTGGCAAATCGGCTGCCAAAGAGTCGTATGTTCCTATTGGGGATACTCTGGCTGAGTTTATTAATTTTGTCAGTGAAAGTTGCAGTAGCTTGGACGACTCGATCGATTAGCCTCGGAGCGATCATTCTTCATACCCTAGTCACTCAGTTTAGTATGCTACTCAATCTGCTGGCGAGCCTGAAACCTCCAGAGTACCAACGCTTTCAGGTAGAAGGGCATAGCTATCCAGAGACTCTGCTGAGTCTGGGATTGGGGATGGGGTTGGGGAGTGGCTCTGTTTATCTGGGGTCGATCGCCGTACCCCGATTATTTGGTTTAGTCCCGCCGCCGATTCCCCTCCAGTTAACCCCTCTACTCTGGCAATGTCTAGGGGTAATTTTCCTGAGTCAGGTATTTTATTGGCGGTCAATATCTACCAAACTAAGCGGAAACACCATCGGTTTTTGGGTTTTACGAATATTTGCTTAGTAAATGACCTCTGGATCACAGCGTTGGGAATCCTTTGTGTATTTTTCTTGGTGCAGGGAAATCTTGTCCCTGATGCTCTGAGTGCGCTCCTCTTTAGTATTGTGAGTATGATTGACTTTTGGTTAGTGCTTCAGTGGCAGTTGCCTTTTTGGTCTGCCAGACAGCGATCGCCCCCGAAGCCCTTGCCCAGATTGCTTATTCCGTGGGCGGAGTCACCCTCTGTACCAATATCGACTCTAAAGGAATCGTAGGTCGATCGGTTTATATAAAAATGACCATTATGATTCATCCCGGAGTCTTGGGTTACGAATCCGTAATTGCCGAACGCATTGAAAACGCCCTCAAGGAACGCTATGGTCTTGTTTCTGTCACCATTCACATCAGCCCTCCACCCCATTCCTAACTAAAACCTATTCCTAGCACCCATACCTAATAGACATTTAGGAAACCTTGAGTCTAGTTTGTTGCTCCTTGTGGCAGAGACTTTTCACATGCTCATACTTTTTCAAAATCTCTTGGTGGCGATCGCTCAAGGGAGTTTGCTCGAGATGATACAGAGCCTTGCCGTAGTTTGCCTTGGCTTCCAATAGGTGGGGGAAAGCATAGGCAGCCCGCTTGCTTTGCAGGTACTGATGGTAGCCGAGACGAAAATATAATTCTCCACAACCTTCATGGTTAAAAGGCAGATGAGTTTCTAGGGTATCAATGCCCGACTGCCAAGTATCGATCGCCTCCTCCGCCTCTCCCAAGGACAACAAAGCCGCCCCCTTCCCATCCCAAGCCCGCCAGAAATTAGGGGCAATTTTCATCACCATTTCGTAGGCAAAGATCGCCTGCCGATGGCAGCCCAGATCTCGAAAGGCATTCCCCAAACCATGCCAAGACAGATGATAGCGGGCGTTAATTCTAATGGCTTTCTCGTAGGCTTCAATCGCAGCGACGTATTCCCCCTTCGCCCGGCGTGTGTTCCCCAGTCCGTGCCAAGCATAATGAAAATTTGGCTCCAACTCCAGCGCCTTGTGGTAAGCGGCTGCCGCTTTATCATACTGCCTGGTATCCCGGAAGGCATTCCCCAAGCCATTCCAAGCCAAGTGAAAATCCGGAGCAATTCTCAACACATTCTGGTAAGCATTAATCGCCAAATCATAAACTTTTAGTTTCCGGAGGGCAATGCCCAAGTTGTACCAGTTGCTGTAACTATCCGGCTGGATTTCGATCGCCTTCATGTAGGCATCCGCTTCACTGGCAAAATCAAAATTGTGATAAGCCCGGTTGGCAACTTCCACCCAATAATCAGCTTGGTTAATGGTGCAGTGGGGCATGGTTTCGATCGAACTAGATACGTATCTAGCAGTGGGGACAAGCTCCAAAGAATTCTTGTCCAAGGGTAAATCTTCTTCTTGGCGCAATTCTTGAGAATAATAAAGCTGATGGACTTTACTCTTAGAAACATCCGCCTCGTAATAGCGCCCCAACTCCCGGAGTGTAATACTATGCTTATCCCAGATATTGACGTTATTTGGCTCCAAGGTCAGAGCTTGATTAAAATACTCTAAGGCTGTCAAATAATTTCTGGCTCTAAGATAGTCTAATCCCTTGCTGTAGAAATCTTGCACACTGTTATTTGTTTCTAGTTGAACCATTTTCTGCTACCTAAATCTCATTAAACTGTAAGAACTGCATCAGTCAATTTGTCTCAATATATTCATGGTTTAAATATTCCTAATTGTTCTTAATTGATCACGATAGATAGTAGGTAAAACTTGGTTGAAGAACATGAAATTTTGGTTTCCTAGGAATCAAATTCCAGCGTCGGCAATAGTTTAGTATGTGCATCCCTGATTAGTAGTGTGTTTGAAATGATTTGTGCTGCGTCCTCAATACCTAAGTAATTTCTCTAGATTTTTTCTATGATGCTGATGGCAAGTTATGTTCCTGAACCCGTAGAATCCATTTAAAAAAAGAGTTTGTCTAAGTAGAATTACGGTCGCTCATCACCAAGCAAAAGAAGGCTTCAAGAGAAATTACTGATATTTTCTATAGGCATTGTACAACAACAATTAATAATCAAGCTACCTAGTATCCATGGCAAATTTCCTGCCAAACCTATTAAGAATTAATCAGCAATCTATTAGTAGATGATTGTAAATTACGGTTATACTCTGGCTAGAGTAAAAAAAATAGCTCAGGGATTAATTGCCGAATATGTCATAACACAGAGAAGGTAGAGCAACAGAGTTTGATGGAAACCTAACCTTTGATACTTTACCTACACAAAAAAATCTCCTAAGCAGAAAGCCAGAAAAGTCTGTGTTGCCTAGGATTTAAGATGAATTAGTGATGTTAGTTTCCACCTTTTTATTAGGAGCATCATCCTTACTAGTATTTACTTAATTGGCTACTATAAAAAACCTATGGTTTCTTAGAATATCTAGGTAATTATTCAGAAAAATTACATTCTAAAGATTCTGTAAATAGCCAATTAAATGTACAAAGAAAATGAGTCCTGTCAGGAAACTAGGGAGATTTTTTTCCTTGTTGCCACAAAGCTATTGTTGTTTGGGCTTGAGTGTATAAAGGAGTATTTTCTGGTAAGAAGGCAGCGGCGGCGATCGCTCCTTGAAAATCACCCCTACTTGCTCGCTGCTGAGCCATCTGCCAAATTTCCAAACTCCAGGTATTAATCAATTCTTGGGCGAGTTCGTAGCCCGGTTGTCCGGCGGGAATAGCCTTGTTTGTATCAATGGCTTGGCGATAGGAGTTGGCTTGATTGGGACGAATTAATCGTCTTGCCTTTTGAATTTGTTGGAGATTCACATCCCGTTGTTGGATCAATTGCTGCCAGCGACTAATCCAAGTCTGGGCATCTCGATAAATAGCTTGATTAACGGGAGGAATGGTTTGCGCCGTGCTAATTGCCCCAGTCCAGTCGCCAGAGGTCGATCGACCATGCGCCAGATCCATGATCACCGTACTCCACCGAGCAATATCCGCCTGAGCTTGTTTATACAAAGGGTCTGTGGGTTGGACTTGACTGGCGACTTGAATGGCTTGGCTAAATTGGGTGGCTTGATCGCTCCGCAGCAGGCTTCTAGCACTTTCTAGGGTGACTTGGTTAGCCTGTTGCCTGTTTAAGGTTAAGGCCGGAGCGGCGGGATTAGTCACTGCGGGAGAGGGAACTGCTGGGGAGCTAGGGGCAATGGGAGTAGGGGAAGTTGCCGTGGCTGGGGAAACCGTGGGGCTGGGGGCAGTGGTGGGAGCAGGGCTAGGAGCCGCCGGACTAGGTGCAGTTGCGGTGGTGGGGGCGGGACGTGGGAGGCCGCAGGGCTAGGGGAAGTCGCCGTAGTCGGCGCAGTGGTGGGAACGGGCGGCAACCCCGGAGAGACTGAGGGCGAAAGGGTCGGGGTAGCGATCGGGCCCGATTGTCCATCCCCAAGGAAAGCATCAAGGTTCCGCCAGAGGACTCCAAAGACCATCAACAGAAACAGCAAAGTTGCACCACCAATCCACGGGAGGGCAGAATTAGAATTATCTTTTTTAGCCATAGATTTTGATTTTTTTGTGGGGGGATTATCGGTAGATTTAGGGGGGGGAATCAGTAGTCGAACTAGCGGCTACATCGGCAGCAGGGGTAGTTCCGGGCTGAATTTTGGTATTGGGGGGCTGGATAGCGGTGCGTTCTGGTTGAATTTTGGTTTTTGCTTTAATAATTTTACTAGGGGGAACTTCAGGGGTGTCAGTACCCGATCGATAGCGGATCGGGTTAGGAGGATGACTATCTAAACCATTTGCCCCCACCGCAGCCACAGCAGGAGGACGCTTGCCATTTTTAGAAAAGTTTTTGGCGGGCAGAATTAATTCTTCGAGGTCAGCAGTTTTGGCAAATTGCATCAGGGGATGCTGGGGAGGTGTGCCGTGGTGATTTCCCAATTCTGGCAAACGATCGACCAAGTACCGCCCCAGAGTTTGTAAAGTCAATTGCTGACGATGGTAGGATAGAGCCTCTCCCAAGGCTTGGGCAAATAATCCCCGTCCCAATTCTCGGCGCTCGTAGGAGCATTCTTGATTGCTCACCGACTGGATCAAGTTTATATCTAATTCCTGGGCTAATTGACTAAACTGACTCCCCACCGGAGTTCCAGTCCCCAAGCCGGGAGAGCGATGGATATCGAGGAGGAGTAAAACTTGTTTGCCCTGTTGTTTCAGGCTCGTGAGGAGAGTTTCGGCACTAATTGCTTGCTGGGGAAGAGCCTCAAGACTGCCATCCATGGGTAATAGATAATCTTCGCCCCGCCAATGGACTCCATGCCCACTAAAAAAACACCAGAGCCAGTCTGAGTTTTCTAGGGCTGGGGGCAGGGAACTCAGTAAATTAGTTAAATTGGCATAACTAGGATGAGCTGGTCGATCGACCACAGGAGGAGCCGCCTCGGTTGCTAACAGACAATTCTCCCGTGGCACCCCCAATTCTTCGACTAGAAACTTGACTAGTCCCTGGGCATCAGCCTCGGCGTGGCTCAGTGGTTCAACAAACTGATAGCGATTTATGCCAACTGCAATACAACCGTAATTTGTCATAGGTTTTGGGGGTGTGGTAGAAATGTTTTGTAATATTATGATTGGCTCTGAGGGCTTAGATTAAAATTAACCTAAACTAGAATATAGTCTAATAACATACCCAGTGAGTACTAACATGTTTAGGTGGTTAAAGGCGCTTTCCAATTATCGCCGGATAAATAGTCTATCTCTTCCCAATTTATCTGTTTCCAATTTACCTGTAGCACAGTCTTTTCTGGGAACTATGCCAATATCTACCAGAAGTTTTGTGAAAAATTCTGTAAAAAATTCTCCGAAAAATTCTGTAACTTCTGTTGTCAGTCTCTCTATTACTGCCTTATCTATTAGTTTATCGGGTAATTTCTGGATATTGTTAGGGGCGACTGGTGGCTGGTTGATCCATGAAGCGATCGCTCCCCGCTCTGTGCAAGCCTCCACTGAAAGAACTACGGTGACTATCACCCGGCAATCTAATGAAAATTATCAAAGTATGCTCCGGCGCGCCGAAACCGCCGCAAGGGCAGCAGTCCAGAGGAGTTTCGATCGAGAAGTTTTAACGACCAATGTGGTGGTGACGGTGATCGGGCAGAACGGTGGAGCCATTACCCCCATGCTATCCATCGAGGTGAGTCGGCAAAACTGGCGGACTAGCCCCAGCCCCCAACAGTGGGCGACCTATTTTAACGAGGCTCAAGCCCTCCTGATTCCCACCGCTACTGCGACTACCGCAACTCCAGCAACGACCCCTAGAGCAACTCCAGCAACTACCCCTAGACCCGCCCCCGTGGTAGGTAATCCCCTCAACCCTAGTAGCATCAACGGAACCACTCCCTCTAGTCCAGAGAGAAATGTCGATACGCCATCGGCGGAAGAAGAATTGGTGATTTTTTAGATGCCCTGATTTTCCCCTGAGTTATCAGCAATCTAATAGCCTATAGCAGTCCTCAAGGATTTCACCCGCCGCCGGCGGGTGGAACAACCGACCATAAGCAATCTAATTTAGAAAATGATTTAGGATTGCTATAGACTTGAATATTAGAGAAAACATCCAATTAAGTTATGTATAAACTAAATTTTGAACATCCAAAATATACAATGTAAGATTCATAAGATGATGCCTAGGATATGAATTATGCGAGTATCAGAGGGCGATCGATCAATAGCAGCTAGTCAAGATCAAGAAAATCTGGACTATGCCCTGTTGTATCGCCTCCATCAGGCTCAAGTTGCATGGAATCACCTCAATAAAAAACTGACCCGCCGCCTACAGCAGTCCTTAAGTTTGCCGGAGATTTTGCAAACCACCGCCGAGGAAGTAAATAGTTTATTGGGATGCGATCGCCTTCTTTTCTATAGGTTTGACTCCGACTGGAGTGGTCAAATTATTGTGGAATCAGTGTCTGCGCCCCCATGGTCACTGTTGAATCAGACAGTGCAGGATTCTTGTCTTCGTACTCATTGGCTCAATCCCTGCCCAGAAGAAGAATTTAGGGCGATCGAAGATGTCCTCAACGCTAGTCTGATCCCCTGTTATGGAGAATTTCTAGCCCGGTTTCAAGTTAGAGCCTATCTGGTGATGCCAATTTTCCGGGAATCTCATCTCTGGGGTTTACTAATTGCCCATAGCTGCACAGCCCCTCGCCAGTGGCAAGTCCCAGAAATTGCAGGACTACAACAAACCGCCATTAATATCGGGCTTGCTCTCCAACAGTCATCCCTAGTCGAACAACTCCAAACCACCACAGCAGACCTCAACCTCCAAGTTGCCTTTCGGACAGAAAAACTAGAGCGGACTAACCAAGCCCTAGCCAAGGAGAGCCAAAAGCACTATCAAGCAACTATCGAACTCGCCCAAAGAGAAGAATTTTTACGGCAGGTATTGGATAGTCTCTTGACCTTTGTGGGTGTCTTGACTCCCGATGGGATTTTGGTCGAAATCAACCAGTATCCCCTAAATGTGGCTGGACTCCGCCGGGAAGATGTCCTTAATCAACCCTTGGCAGCAACTTACTGGTGGGTATATTCCCCCACAGCCCAGGCTCAAATTCGGGGGGCGATCTACCAAGCGAATCAGGGGATCTTCGTCAAATTTGATATCCCCATTCAAATTCAGGGGGGCGATCAGGTGCTCCTTGAGTTTTCCCTTAACCCCCTAAAAAACGCTCCGGGACAAATTACCCATCTCATTTTCTCTGGTATTGATATCACCGATCGCAAACAAACAGAATTAGCTCTCCAGCAGAGCGAAGCTAAAAATCAAGCCCTGATTCAAGCCATCCCTGATTTCCTGATCCAGATGCGCCGGGATGGTTTACAACTTCAGGTAATTAATGAAGGTTTAATTCACTATCTCCGTCCTAAAAACGATCGTCCCCAGTACCATATCACCGAAGCCTTGCCCCCAGAAATTGCTCAAGAGCGAATTCACCTAGCCCAAATTGCGATCGCCACTGGACAGACCCAGTATCACGAATATAAATTTGTAGATCAAGGCAGTACTTACTATGAAGAAGCCCGCATTGCTCCCTTGTGGAATGAGGAAGTATTGGTGGTCGTCCGGGATATTACCAGCCGCAAACAAAATGAGCTAAAACTCCAACAGGCAAATCAAGAACTGGAGACTTCTATTGCAAATCTCCAACAGCGCAATCAAGAAATGCTCAGACTCAATGAGATGAGTGAATTTCTCCAATCCTGCTTGACGGAAGCAGAAGCCTGTCAGGCGATCGCCAATTTAGTTAAACCCCTCTTCCCCCACTGTGCCGGGAGACTCTTTATCATTGATGGCTCCCAGAATTTAGTCAAAAATGTGGGAAGTTGGGGTGATTATCTATGCTCTGTGCCGGAGTTTTTTCCCCAAGATTGTTGGGCTTTACGGCGGGGGAGAATTCACTTAGTAGAGTTGTTGAATCTGGGATTGTACTGTCACCACGTCCCCCAAGATGCAGGGATTGCCACCACTCTCTGTATTCCCATGATTACCCAAGGGGAAACTATGGGCTTATTTTATCTCAGTACCAAAATAACCGCCGCTTTACCAGCAGCCAAGCAACAACTAGGTCGCACCGTTGCCGAACAGTTAGCTCTGGCGATCGCCAACCTCCGTCTCCGGGAAACCCTCCAAAATCGCAGCATCCGGGATTCCCTCACTGGACTGTTTAATCGCCGCTACCTAGAAGAAATCCTGATCCAAGAACTTGCCCGCGCCCAACGCAAACATCACTCCCTTAGCTTGATCATGCTGGACATTGACCACTTCAAACTATTCAACGATACCTACGGTCATGAAGTGGGCGATTATGTCCTCCAATCCGTTGGGCAACTCCTCCGGGAAAGCATCCGGGATTCGGATACTGCCTGTCGCTATGGTGGGGAAGAAATAGTTCTAGTTTTACCAGAAATCTCCCTAGACCAAGCTCAAATCAAAGCAGAAGGAATACGGCGGGCGATCGCCCAACTGCCCCTATCCCACAATGGACAAAGTTTATTCCCTCTGACCATCTCCCTAGGGGTGGCAGCCTTCCCCCAACACGGAACTACTGGGGCAGCAGTGATCCAAGCGGCTGATGCTGCCCTCTACCGAGCCAAAGCCGCCGGACGAAACCAAGTCATTGTGGCTCTTTAGACCTAGCTTGTAGTAAAGGCTTTAACCGCCTTAGACCCGTCAAGGAATAATGGCATCAGTTTCCCTAGCGACAACTTTTCCAGATTTGATGGCTTGGACTAGGGCTTGATAGTCTTGGTTATTTTGTTGGGCATAGGCAGTGGCAAAATCGGCGATCGCAGTTTCAAAGGTTTCACTCTGCCCCAAGTAACCGGCAATCTGTGCCGCATCCCCCGATCGAGCATGGGCGCGCGCCAACGCCCAACCACAAAATTCTCCGTACTCTTGAAAACCCGCCGGAGTCAAATCATCCAAATCTACAGAGCTTTTCATATCCTGCAACTGCCGCACATAGAAATGATGCCCCGCCTCACTCTGCATCCAGCCCAAGAAAATATCACTGGCGGCTTGGAGAAGACGTTGCCCGGTGACCACCCGTTGCCCTTGGGATTCATAAATACTTTTGCGGGTATAGGGTTCAAACACCGATCGCCTCGCCTCTTTGATTTGCAAAAATAATGGGTCTTGATCCCCCGCCATCAATAGGGCAATGGCACACCGAGTCCCCACACTGCCCACCCCTACTACCTTGAAAGCAATATCTACCAACTGATAGCGATCGAACAACACCCGCACATCATCCCGGAGACTCGATCGATACTGGGGTAGAGCTGCTTGCATTTCTTCCAAAGTTTGATCATGCGCCTCTGGGTGGTAGACCAAGGGGGAATCATCAATAATCTGAGGTTGTCCATCTACCATTTGAGTAATTTTGGGCAGGAGCGCACTGGCAGCATGGTGATTTACGGGTTTATTTTTTAGGAGAGGCTTTTTATTTTGGCTCAATTCCATAATTTTTTCTACCGTCAACCGGGAATACCACACCTGCAAAGCTGTCATCTCCGCAAACTCTGCCAAACGCCGCCGATAACTCCGCACCGTCGCCACCACCGCCGATCGACATTTCCGCTCCCTAAAACCCATCTCCTGCCCCGCCACCAACACACTCGCCCCCAAGCGCTTCACATCCCATTCCCAAGGAGCCGGCAAGGTTTCATCAAAGTCATTGAGATCAAAAATCAAGTTCCGTTCTGGGGTGGCAAACGCTCCAAAATTCAGCAAGTGGCAATCTCCCACCCCTTGGACTGCTAAGCCCGTAGTCGGGGTCGTTGCCAAATCCTGCGCCATCAACAACGCACTACCCCGCAGGAAGGCAAAGGGCGATTTTGCCATGCGACTGTAGCGAATTGGCAACAAATTAGTTAGTCTGCCTTGGTTCGATCGCTCCAGTAGCTCAATAGGATCTGGGCGATCGGCGGCGGGTTGCCATTGTCCGTGGCTCGATCGGGGCGTAGCTTTTCTGAGGGCTTTTCCTAGGGCTAATTTTTCTGAGAGTTGGGGCGAGAGTGTTTGAGGTGTAAGATTTTGCTCTGGAGACATAGATTTGATTAGGTACAGTGATCCTTATTATCCTCATAAGGGGAGACTGAGCAACTAAATGGCATTGCGTCCTAAAACTTTCTACAAAACGCCTTGCTGCCGCTAAATTGTCCCAAGCAATATAGTTTTTAATTTCCCTCAAGTCGTATTTAGCTTGAGTGCTAAGAAAATATTTACCCATGAAGGGCCTGTTCTTCTAGGGTAATTTCTGCAAGTAATTCTGCAACAACTTCCTCCCCATCAAAAGTTTCTCCTCTATCTGACTGCTCAATCCCGATACCAATTTCTTGACGGAGTTTTTCTATCCGCATTTGCCGCTGCAGATCTCGCTCTTCAAGCAGTCTTAGGGCATCTCTAATGACTTCACTAGCAGATAAATATCTACCACTTTTTACCTTTTGTTGGACAAAGCTCTCTAGTTCATGGGTCAGTGATACGTTCATAGCTGGATTGAGTTCCTTGGATACTTAACGCTATTTTAGTAGTCATGTCAATCTTTGTTAAAGTTGGTTATCATACACCAGCAATTTTCATTGTGAATCTAGGAATACAAAGGCGATCGCTCTGATGCCATAATTAAATTTATGGTCAATCATGGTCAGCCCAAAAAAAAGAAACCCCTCATGCCACCCCGGGATAGCCTCCTAGACACAATGCCTAGGGAGGCAAGAATTTGGGCAGAAAATTTATCTTGGAATGAGCGCCGCTATCTCCTCTCCATCTGTTATCTAATGAGTGGCTCCAACCCAGAAGCCCAAGCAAAATTCCTTGATGAATATACTGCGGATGGTCTGGTATCCAGAATGTTAGCAGATTCGGATACCCTAGATAAAGTTAGAATCTACTTACAAAATCTCCAAGTCACTACTCCCCTGACTGAAACCGTCTTGCGAGATTATATCCGCCAGTTTTATATCCATTCTGCCCAAGATGTGCGGGTGCAACCCGAAATTTATCTCGAAGCTGCCCTCCGCCTCGTGGGTAAATCTGAGGAACGCTACGATGTTTTTAATTACATCCTTGGTTTTGAAGTCCTCAAGATCATTTTCCAGATGAGTTGGCTAGAGCAGGAGCGCCTCTACCGAGTCCAGAAAAATCAAGAGGAGTTTTTTCACAGCTACATCAAGCCGATTCAGTACACCCACAAAGTCAATGGCATTATTGTCCCCAAGAATGAAAAAATGTTTTTTGCCCGCCGGGATTACTATATCCAAAAACCAGAATTAACCCCCAGAAAAATGCTGGAGCTAATCATGGCAACTTTTACCACAAAGGTAGTGATTAATCTTGGATTTTCCTTAATTCGCAACACCAGATTCTTGATATTTGACTACGACTATATTTACAACGCCGAGCCGGAAGAAATATTTCCCAACGGGTAAGTTTTCTAATTTAACGTCAGTTCGGGACAAGAAATACCTGTGATCTCGTTTTACGAAAATCATAACCATGACCGATGGCTGAGCGTAGTCAAAGCCAAAACCCCATCACAAATCTTCGATGAATTATCTTCATTGATGGCAAAAATTATCCCTTCGACTTCGCTCAGGGAACGTCTCTAGGCTTAGGGTCAGAGCTTTTACTTCAATCGAACTCACGTTAGTTTAAGGAACTACGGCAATACATTCGATTTCTACTAAGACATCCTTAGGGAGGCGGGCCACTTCGACGGTGGCTCTGGCGGGGGCTTGTCCTTCGGTGAAATAAAGAGCATAGACGGCATTCATGGCGGGAAAGTCTTCCATATTTTTGAGAAACACCGTAGTTTTCACCACTTCCTGCCAACCAGTGCCGCCAGCTTTGAGTACCGCCGTGAGATTGTGCATTACTTGTTCCGTTTGCTTGGTTACATCTCCCGTACCAATGATTTCTCCACTCAGGGGATCGAGGGGAATTTGTCCCGCCGTAAATAGGAGTTTGCCGGTAGAAATAATGGCTTGATTGTAGGGGCCAACGGGGGCGGGGGCTTGGTCAGTACGGATAATTTGTTTGGTCATAGATTCAAATTGCGGGCTAGATTTAATAACAGTTTTTGTTCGGCTTGATGGATCGATCGCTGCACCTGCTCTAGGGCGGGGACATCTACAGAAATGGAAGTAATTCCCCACCGCACCAGTTGCTCCACCAACTCAGGATAGTTTACCGGAGCTTGACCACAGATGGAACAGGGAATATTTAATTTCCGAGCCGTGGTCACTAGTTGCTCCATCACCGCCACCATTGCCGGATGCCCGGCATTGAGCATACTCGTCCCGCCCTGGTCTCGATCGATCCCCAAAATTAACTGGGTGAGGTCGTTGCTACCAATGGAAATCCCCTGGACTCCTGCTTTTACATAATCCTCCAACAGAAAAATCACCGAAGGCACTTCCGCCATGATCCACAACTGGAACTGGGGCTGGGCTGACAGCCCCACGGCTTGAACACGTTGGCGACAAAACTTAAATTCCTCCACCGTCCGCACAAAGGGCAGGAGCAGAGAAATATTGCCATAGCCCCGGCGCTGGACTTCTCGCAGAGCTGCCAACTCCCAGTCAAATAGCTGCGGATTGAGGGTATAGCGGAGGGTACCCCGTCTGCCGAGGACGGGATTTGCTTCTGGGGGTTCTTGGGTGTAGAGGGTGGGAAATTCGGTCGATCGCCAGTCCGCCGATCGATAAAATACAGGACGGGGAGCAAAGGCTGCGGTAAACTCCGTGATCTGATCCGCAAGGTTGGTAATCACCTGTTGGGCAACCAGAGGCAGCTGATTAGTCTGTTGAGCGATGAAACCCAAGCGATTAATTTCTTGGAAGTTATCTAAATTGTGGTTGTGGAGAATCTCCGAGAGGATGAGTTCCGATCGCAACAATCCCACCCCATCAAAGGGCAACTGCGCCGCCGTCAAAACTTTTTGGGGCTGACTCAGGTTCACCATCAACTTCGTCCCGGTGATGGGATTTCCCCAGCGGTCTTTTCTAGGGGCGGGGATTTCTGAGGGGCGGGGGTTTTCTGTCAGGGGTACTAATTTTGGGGCAATCTCTCCAACACCTGACCCGACTGCCGATAGACAATTCCCTGATCGCCATCGAGGGTTAAATCTTCCCCCGTTTGAATCAACTGGGTTGCCGCCGTCACCCCCACCACCGCCGGAATCCCCAACTCCCGGGCAATGATCGCTCCATGACTAGTCATCCCCCCCTGCTCGGTGATAATCCCCGCCGCATCTCTCAGCAAAGGCAACCATTCCGGCAACACGATCTCCGCCACCAGGATTTTCCCGGACAAACCCAGAGGTTGAGCAGGAGCCTGAGTCAAGAGCCGAGACGCTGTTCCCTCATTTTCCTTAACTTTGCCATGCTCATAACCCTCCCGAAGATTCCCCAAGGCAGCCCCCACAACTATAACTTGGGCAGTTCCCCTAGCTTCCCCCCGGGCTACTCCCACCCCCTGCAAAGGTGCGAGGGCATTCACCACTCTACCTTGGGAAATCCGGGGTGCAAAACTCCTAATGGCTAGATGGGAGAGATGGGAGTTTTCAGGAGGTGAAATCTGCCAAGTCAAGCTAAAGTGAGGCATGATCATTTTCTGGATTTGCTTACAAATTTGGCTGAGGCGGGCGAGATCCTCCTTAGAGAGGCTGTAGCTTTGTTGTTGGCTGGGACTGAGGAGGTAGGGGGTCAAGCATTCTAGGGGACTGGATTCTAGACTTGGTAAATTTAGATGGTAGCCCCGGGTTTTTGAGCCTAACTGTTGTTTGAGGACAATCTCTGACTGGGGGTGAATGGTGTAGCGATCGGGCAGGACTTCCCCTCGATCGATGGCAAAGGGAAATCCCCACGTTGACTCAATGCATAACTGCTCCGGCTGCGCTGCCACCGTCCCTGAGGCGATCGTCTCCCCCAAGGGCTGTACCAACACCGCCAGATTTACCTGAGATAGTTTCAAGCCTGTCTGCCGCCAACAAAACAAATGATGCGCCCGAAACAATTGCCCCCAGACCTGCTTCAGCCCCGCCATCACCGCCTCAGACTGTGCTGGACAAACTACCGTTTCGAGAATCTCCGCTGGAGCCGGAAACCCTTCATGCTGTAAAAAAGGCTGCAAGATTACCAAGGGTGTAGAGATTTTTTGTAGTTGCTCCGTCAGAGCTTCTAGCCAAAAGGCGGGGGGACTGCCTTGGAGGATGCGGCGGCGCAGTCTTTGGGCGACATCCCGTAACTGGCGAGACTGATGCACATCCAAATGCAGATCAGAATCATGGAGATCCGCCAAAAGAACCTCTGATTCTCCCAAAACTTCGAGGTATTGCCACAGCACATCCCCCGGCAACACAAAACCATTCACCACTGGGTAGCCGTGGCGGTGGAGTTGACTTAAATAAAACGCCTGATCTCGGTAGGGGAAGTTTTCTCCCAAGGATTGATCTAGCCAGTACAAATTATCCACTACGCATTATCGGTTTGAGTTTAACTATGGTCAGTTCACTCGATCGGTGCAATCTCAACAATCAACACATAATTAAAATCTGTCAAAAAGAAGTTATCAAAAAAAGGTACTGAAAGCCTTAATCTAATTGCTTTAGGAATAATTGTCTAGGGTATTTGGCTAAAAAAATTATTTTCTTGGATATCAGGCTTCCTTAACTCTCAGCAACTCTCGGCTTAGTTATCGGCTTAACATACTCCCCTAGCTAAAGCGAGAGGATTCTCCCAACATCACTAGACCTCTTGCGTGAATCATGACCCTAACCCTAAATCCCTCTCCCTAGGGAGAGGGACTTTCCTCTTACTCCCCTTCTCCCTGGGGAGAAGGGGCTGGGGGATGAGGGGCTTTTTCCTTATTCACGCAAGGGGGCTACTGTTTGGGATTTCTGGGTAATCATTAATATCCTGAACTACTTAACCATCAAGCCGACCCTAAACCCAGCTGTCAATCTAACTACCGAGGGGGCGATAAACTTGGTAATCAATGTCTGGGAAAATATTATCAATGAGTTCGACCTTAGTGAGCCAACCACTATCTACCTTCCCAGCATTTAGGTCTTCATAGAGCTTATTAAAACGCTGGAGGTGCGATCGAGTCCGGCGGACTGCGTAGGGAACCATTGTCCCTGTCCGCATAATAAACGCCCAGTCCGAAGATTGAGCCAAGAGTAGCTCCCGCGCCGCCTGATTCAAAGCCCGGCGTTGGAGTTCATCCTCTGGTTGGCGATAACTGAGGTGGATCATCCGCTCTGCCGCCTTGTGGAGATGGGGATAGACCCAAGCATTAGTTTCATTCAGCCAGTATTCATGGAAGCCCTTATAACCCCAGCTAGATTGGGAAGGTTTACACACCTGCTGGGTCGGATTCCCCCGCAGATAATCGGCAAGATGGGTCATCTCGTAAGTGCCTTGATCGTACCAAGACTTGCGGAACAGGTAATCAATAAACCAAGGGCCCTCGTACCACCAGTGACCAAATAATTCCGCATCGTAGGGAGAAACCACGATCGGCGGACGCTGCATAATATCGTAGAGATGGCGGGTTTGCTGCTCCCGATTAAACATAAAATTTGCTGCGTGTTCTGCGGATTTTTCTCTTGCCCAGTAGGGATCGTAGAGAGCTTTGTCAGAAAGTCCTAAACCCCGCCCGGTGATCTTGTGGTACTTGATCCCGGTATTTTTGCGTTGTCCATTGGGCATAATGTAGGGCTTGATGTACTCATACTCTGCTTCCCAGCCCAAATCCTTATAAAATTCTCGGTACTCCGCAGCACCGGGATAACCGACCTCCGAAGACCAGACCTGTTGAGAGGATTCATGGTCACGCCCAAAGGCTGCCACCCCAGTTTCTGTGAAAATTGGCGCATAGCTACCATAACGGGGACGGGGACGGGCGTAGAGAATCCCGTGACCATCGGTGAGGAAGTAGCGCAATCCGGCATCAGCCAGCATCCGCTCCACCCCTTCATAGTAGGCACATTCCGGGAGCCAAATGCCCTTCGGTGGTCTGCCAAAGGTGGCTTCGTAGTGTTCACAGGCGACTTTGATCTGCGCCCACACCGCTTGGGGATACATTTTCATTAGGGGCAGATAACCGTGGGTAGCTCCACAGGTAATGATCTCAAGGTTGCCAGAGTCTAAAAATTGCTTAAAAGCCTTAACCAAGTCTCCCTGATAATGCTCCCAAGTTTTGCGGATACTGGTAAATTCTTTTTGGTAGTACTCTGCTAGATAGCGCAAATGCCCGTTGTGCTGATTGTGGTCAATTTCTTTGGTAATCAGTTCCTCAAGTTGGGCAAAATGCTGCTCATAGCGTTCTTGGAGGAGGGGATCCATGAGCATAGAGATCAAGGGCGGGGTCATGCTCATGGTGATCTTAAAATCAATCCCGTCTCGCTTTAGCCCCTCAAATACTTGGAGCAGGGGAATATAGGTTTCTGTAATTGCTTCAAATAGCCATTCTTCTTCTAATACATAGTCGCTTTCAGGATGCCTTACAAAGGGTAAGTGAGCATGAAGCACCATCGCCACGTAACCGATCGCCATATCTTATCCACACAATCTAGATTATCTTCAGATTTTAAGTCAAAACAGTAACTATTATTTATTACGTTTATTAATCATTTTTAAGCTGGGATCAATTTGGGATCAATTTGGGATCAAACTTTGGTAGTCATCGGGAGGATTAAGGAAACTTGAGGGGAAAGCAAAGAGGGATCAGGTTTTAGGGCGCAAATTTTGGAGGGCGGTAGCTAGGTATTGATACTGCTCTGGGGTGTTGTAGAGTTGGGCAGAAATTCTGAGTAGTTGTTGAGATGGTTGTGATTGTTGAGAGTTGCCTTGCCACGGAATAATCGGGACTTCGATCGCATACTCGTGAAATAACTTTTCTTGGATGGGGGGAATTAGCTGCCCCGGAGCTAGGGTGGGGAAACTAGTGGGCAGGGGGATCGCCGCCATGGAGCCGATCATGGATTCGGGACAGGGTAATTCTACTTCTAAGGATTCAGCAATCATTTTGCGGGCAGCGAGGGTTTGCCATCGATTGTCTTGTCTAAGTTTTTCCCAACCATAAATTTTTTCGAGGAAGTCGATGGCTTCAGGAATACAAAAATAGGCGGTGGGATCCCCAGTCCCCATCCAATCAAATTCTAGCTGGAAGCGGGATCGATCGGTTCTAGGAGAGTTGGCTCCGTGGCTAATCACAAGGGGACGCAGGTTAGATTGGCGATCGCTCTGCACATACAAAAACGCTGCCCCCTTGGGGGTACACAGCCATTTGTGGCAATTCCCGGTGTAATAGGTCGCTCCCAATTCCCGCAAATTCAAATCCACCATTCCCGGAGCATGGGCGCCATCCACAAGGCTAGGAATCCCCCATTGGTTCAAGTGGGCAATGAGTTCAGCAATGGGCAGGACTAGGGCTGTCTGGCTGGTAACGTGGTCGATCAATACTAGTTTGGTTTTGGGAGTGACGGCGGCAATGATGGCTTGATTAATCTCGGCAACATCTTGCACGGGAAAGGGAATTTTCACTACGACAATTTTTGCTCCGGTGCGATCGGCCAGATAATCTAGGGCATTGCGGCAGGCGTTGTATTCATGATCGGTGGTCAGGAGTTCGCTATTTTGGTCAAGGTTTCCAGCAAGGGAATTCAAAACAGTATTCACCCCAGTGATGGCGTTGGGGACAAAAACCACATCGGCAGGATCAGCATGGATAAATCGGCTGAGGTGCGATCGAGCCTGATCCAAGAATCCCTCAAATTCCCGCATAAAAATCTCACAGGCTCCTGCTCTAACTGGGTTCTCAGTTGCTGCTGCACAGCCAAAACAGGCAAGGGACAAGCCCCGTGGGAACCATGATTTAGAAAAGTAATTTGAGGATCCAGTCCCCAATATTGCTGCCATTGATTTACTGCCATTATGTCGTCACAAAGTTGGAGGAGTTATAATCTGGGATTGTCTGATGAGAAATTTTTGCATACAAAACATCGGGGTCTAGGTCTGCGCCGTTTTGCCATTGAATTGTACCAAGTTCGGGATTTACTTGGACATTAGCAAAAAAAGTCTGCTCTTTGAGGGGAGCAAATACTCCGGTAAATTCGATATGTTCAGCGATCGAGACTATTCCTTCTACTCCATCTTCAAATCGGAGAAAGAGTTGATAGTTTTCTAATGGCTCCACAAAAATTATATCTTTTAGCATTTCTTACTCCAAAGGTTCTATCTTTTCTAGTGTTTTTTGTTGTCTGGCTAATTCCCAATTGTTTAGTAATTGTGATTGATGTATTGCTGCCCATTCAATTACTAATCCTAAAACTCGTGGGGTCAGTTTTCCTTCCATCATTCTGAGTCTTTCAATATCAATTAATGCCTTTTGATTTCCATAACGCACATGAAAGTGAGGGGGCGGATGATCGCTATAGTTGATAGTAATAATAATCCCTAAAAATCTGCTAATCTCAGGCATTGCATTTTTCTCTAATCATTATAAAAGGATTTTCAACCTGTTTCGAGGCATCAAGAATTTCTATACCTACTAATTTACCTTGAATATCATAATCCATAATAATACCTTCCCTCTCTTCATCACTTTCTTCAATCAGGGAGTCATCCAATATAATTCTTAAGATATCAATTTTAGGGTCATAAGTTATTTTCATGATTCTCTCCAGTATTTTTATTCATTGGAGTTCCTTAGATAGTCTAGAAGACACGAATTGCCTCCTCTAAAACTGGTTCTCTTAAATGTTCCTTGAGAGCATCGGCTGTACCTAAATCAATAGAACATTCCAAAACATCTTCCAGATAATGTTTGATCCGAAAAAATTCAAAGAAACCTACGGATCCTTCTAGCTCCACTAAAAAATCCACATCACTCTGAGCATTAGCCTGATCTCGTGCTACTGAACCAAACAAATCCAAAGATATGACCCCCAGTTCTTGAAGTTGGGTTTGATGCGATCAAACTAACTCCAATACCTCTGCCCGTTTCATATTTATTTTAATGAGTTAAGAAAAAGGTGAATATTGTTCTATCCTTGATAACCTTTAGACCTCATCGAGACTCTAACAATTCTTCAACAGTTAATTCAATATCCTTAGCAATTTGCCTTAGAAGTCTAGGGGCAATATCACGCCCTTTATGAAATGGAATCGTCGTGCCTCGACCATCTGCGTGACGAAATTGTTTATGAGAACCCTTTTGACGAACCTCAACAAAACCTAAAGTTTCTAGAATACGTACTACCTCTTGGGGCTTCAGAACAGGAATGTTGCCCATAGTTTAGGGAACCATGATTTGCTGTGTACCAACAAACTCTGTTTTGAATACCACTTCTTCATCCTCTAAAAGCATTTCAATTACTTCCCGGAGGTTCTCTTGTAACTCATCTAAAGTTTCTCCTTGGGAGTGTGCCCCCGCAAAACCGGGAACATAACCCACATAAAGGTTAGTTTCAGTATCTCGCTCAACGATCGCAGTAAAATTTTTCATTTTAGTTTAATCATCCTTAAAGTGATTTTTGAAAGGTTTTTAGAGCTTCTACATGATTTAGCATATTGACACAGCTTAATAGCAAATCTAAATTTATGCCCGGAACTTCTTCACTTTGACTTATCTTCTCATAGCGACTCTGCTCATTACCTACTTGCCGGAGATGATAAATATCTAAAACTCTCCATCCTCTCAAAACCAAACTTCAGGACTTTCCAGCCGTCTGTAGGCTTCCAGCTTGTTGATACCGCCACTGGTGAAGACAATTTCAATAACCAAGTCGGGATTCGATCGCCCCGCCGCCAATTTATAGGACTTGCCCGTTTCTTGCTTCACCAACTCCAAGTCTTCTTGGCTGATTTTGCTAGAAATTACCGTCAGGTTTCAATGTTTTGTTCAGACTTCTTGGCTAGTGATTCGGTAGCCGCAGCGATGCTCCCCATCGATCAGCCAGTGAGTGCGTTCTATTTTACAATCAGGAAGGAGGACAGCAAACATTTCTAGCTCATGACCACACACGCTAGGGAAGGATGCAGCAACTTCGGAAATTGCACAGTTGTGTTCTGCCAAAATAAAACTATTACTATCATTTTCTACGGCATACCATTCCGCCATGTAGCCTTCCGCCTGCCGCAGAGCCACCAAGTTTTTCACTCGATCGGCAAGGGATCCCTGTCCCAATCGATCGCTATACTCTTCCGCCTTCCGCTCCCATTGCTTCCGCAGAATCGAACTCACCTGCTCCTGCCCCACAGTTTCCGCCATTGTATCCAAAAAAGAGAGGGCAAACTCCCCGTAACCCTTGGGAAACTTTGCTTTGCCTTGGGGACTAAGTTGATAGCTGTGTTGGGGTCTGCCCAGACCTAACTGGACTGAGTGGTACTCAATCAATCCCTCCGCTTCCAAATCCTTGAGGTGACGACGGATCGCTTGGGGGGTAATCCCTAGGGCAGTAGCTAGTTCGACCGCCGTAGCCTGACTACGCTTCATCAGCAGTTGGAGAATATCTTGTTTCGTGGAAGTTTGGGTGGTAGTCATGGGTTTGGAGGTCAGGGGCTTAGAGGTCATGGGCTTGACAAAAACTGGGAGAAATTAAATGTCTTAACGGTCTTAACGATAGCTGAGAAATATCTTTTAGAAATATCTGCAAAGCTACCTGAGAAAAAATACTTGAGGGGAGTTTGACAACATCCTTGTTGTTAATGTACCTTAAAGAAGGGATAAACAACAACTTTATTGTTTTAGTATGATCTCAGTATAGCTGGAGGTTGGGTCGATCACCCCTAATTTTTAAAGTGATTACCTTCTAGCCCCCTAGATTAAATCTCTAGGTTCAGCCTCTAGATCCAGCCCTAAGCTCCCAAATTAAGACCTAAACTAAGAAAGAACCCAAGCCCATGAGTGCCAGCGTCAAAACCCTAGTTAATCAACCCTACAAGTACGGATTTGTCACCGATATTGAGAGTGACAGTATTCCCAAAGGGTTAAGCGAAGATGTAGTTAGATTAATCTCAAGCAAAAAAAACGAACCAGAATTCATGCTGGAATTTCGGCTCAAAGCCTATCGTCAGTGGTTAAAAATGACAGAACCCTCATGGCAAGAAGCTAGTTATCCCCCCATTGATTATCAAAATATTATTTATTATTCTGCCCCCAAACAGCCGAAGAAAAAGTTAGAGAGTCTAGATGAGGTAGACCCGGCTTTGCTGGAAACTTTTGAGAAATTGGGGATTTCTTTGTCAGAACAAAAGCGTTTATCCAATGTTGCCGTGGATGCTATTTTTGATAGTGTCTCGATCGCCACCACCTTCAAGGAAAAACTAGCCAAAGATGGGGTAATTTTCTGCTCTATTTCTGAAGCCCTCCAAGAACATCCAGAACTAATTAAAAAGTACATGGGCAGTGTTGTGCCAGTGGCAGATAACTACTTTGCTGCCCTCAATTCCGCCGTATTTAGCGACGGCTCCTTTGTCTTCATTCCCAAAGGCGTAAAATGCCCCATGGAACTATCTACCTATTTCCGGATTAATAGTGGAGACACAGGACAATTTGAACGGACTTTAATTGTTGCCGAAGAAGGTGCTTCTGTATCCTACCTAGAAGGTTGCACCGCTCCCATGTACGACACCAACCAACTCCACGCTGCGGTGGTAGAACTTGTGGCTCTAGACAATGCTGATATCAAATATTCCACCGTCCAAAATTGGTATGCCGGAGATAAGGAAGGCAAGGGCGGTATTTATAACTTCGTCACCAAGCGGGGTTTATGTCAAGGAGTCAATTCTAAAATCTCTTGGACACAGGTAGAAACTGGCTCGGCAATTACTTGGAAATATCCCAGTTGTGTCCTTGTTGGCGACAATTCTGTGGGGGAATTTTATTCCGTGGCTTTAACTAATAATAAGCAGCAAGCAGACACCGGCACCAAGATGATTCACATTGGCAAAAATACCAGAAGTACAATTATTTCCAAAGGGATTTCTGCCGGAGAATCAAAAAATAGTTACCGGGGTTTAGTGAAAATTAATCCCAAAGCTCAAGGGGCAAGAAACTATTCTCAGTGTGATTCTATGCTTATTGGTGATAATGCCCAAGCTAATACTTTTCCTTATATTCAAGTCCAGAATAATACCGGAAAAGTTGAGCATGAAGCCTCTACTTCTAAGATCGGGGAAGATCAACTATTTTTCTTTGCCCAACGGGGAATTTCCCAAGAAGATGCGATTTCCATGATGATTAGTGGCTTCTGTAAAGATGTCTTTAATCAGCTACCTATGGAATTTGCTGTAGAAGCAGATAAGCTCCTCAGCCTCAAACTAGAAGGTGCAGTTGGCTAAGTTTAATTAGTAAAGTCTAGAATTAGTGAAGTCTAGTTAGTTAAATCTATTTGGCTAGGTTTAGCTGATGAAGTTCAATGAATTAAATCTAGTTGGTTAAGTACAGCGATCGTTAGAATTTATAGGTAATAGTTGATGATTATTGAAAATAGTGAAGTAATTTTATCGGTAAAAGATTTAACTGCGAAGGTAGATGATACTCCTATTCTTAAGGGTTTGAATCTAGAAATGAAGGCTGGAGAAATCCATGCCATTATGGGGCCAAATGGTTCTGGGAAAAGCACTTTTTCTAAAATTTTAGCTGGGCATCCAGACTACGAAATTACGGGGGGCGAAGTTCTTTTCTATGGGCAGAGTATCCTTGAAATGGAGCCGGAGCAACGGGCTAGAATCGGCATATTTTTAGCTTTTCAGTATCCCCTAGAAATTCCCGGAGTTAGTAATCTCGATTTTTGCGAGTTGCCTACAATTCCAAGCGGAAACACGCAGGGCTACCAGAACTAGATGCCTTTGATTTTGAGGATTTAGTCCACGAGAAATTAGATGTCGTGAAAATGGATGCCGCTTTTCTCGATCGCAGCGTGAATGAAGGTTTTTCTGGGGGTGAAAAAAACGTAATGAAATCCTACAAATGGCGTTATTAGAACCCAAGCTATCTATTCTCGATGAAACCGATTCGGGGTTAGATATTGATGCCCTGAAAATTGTTGCCAATGGTGTTAATCAACTAGCCAATAAAGATAACACCATGCTCGTAATTACCCATTATCAAAGATTATTAGATTATATTATTCCCGATTTTGTCCATGTCATGGAAGCCGGAAAAATTATCACCAGTGGGGGCAAAGAATTGGCTCTAGAACTGGAAGCTAGGGGTTATGAATGGGTACGGGAAGAAGAAGCTCTGGAGGTGGCTAGATAATGAGTACGCAAACTATAACTAAACAGGGCTATTTAGTTGATTTGATCCAACAAATACGGCAAGTCCCCATGGTCAAACCTTGGCTCAAGGAAGCCCGCGATCGAGCCGCAATTATTCTTGAAGAATTAACCCTGCCCACTAAAAAAGATGAAGCATGGCAATTTACAGATTTAGCCAATTTATACGCCACTAATTTTGTCTTGGCAACTAACAAGGCAGTAGCTATTCAAGATATTTCTCACCTAATTCTACCCGAAGCTGAAAATAGTCATTTAGTATTTATCAATGGCTTCTTTGCTGCTGAATTATCTTCTCGCCAAGCATTACCAGAGGGGGTATTTGTTGGCAATTTATCTCAACTGCCCGACCCTTATTTAATTGAGAACTATCTCGGCAAACAGCAAGACAGTAACGAAGTATTTAATGCCATCAACACAGCAGGAATTAACGACGTTGCCATAGTTTGGGTGAATAAAAACATTGTTGTCGAGGCTCCCGTACATTTTATTGTTTATTACTATTCCCGATGAAACTCCTACGGTGACTCAACCCAGAGCTTTGGTAGTAGTAGAGGCGGGAGCCAAGCTA
>JAAUUE010000194.1 GCA_012031635.1 Coleofasciculaceae cyanobacterium SM2_1_6
TTAGGGCAAATTTATTAACTACTTTTTCTGTCTTAAAGTAAAGTTGTCTAGCGTAGTAAATAGCACAGTTATTGAGTTTGTTTGACTCACTGCACAGATACTCTAGAACAGATTTTAGTTCTTTGTCTGGGATGATTCTGATTTGCTGACAACCAAACATTTTGTTTAACCTCCTCTATCTAGGGTATCATCAAAGATTAGGATTATTTGAGGTTTGAGGGGGAAGAGATTGGAGTATTTGGTTAACTCCGTACCTACGTTAACCCGCCTTATATCCCACGGCTAAAGCACATGGGTTTTACGGCGTTTTCTATAAAAAAGTTTTGGCTCCATAGCAGAGGGGGCAAAGCCCATGGCAAGCCAACAGTACAAGTCCATTAATAGCAGAGGTACGGGGGAAGTACGGGAAACTCGATCGAGATTTTATAGATTTTCCCGCAGATTTTCAAGGAAACACCCCGACTAGGGCAGTAAATAGTAATCAAGATATCAATTTTGGGAGGCACATATGCCAAAAACTAATCATCGGGTGACATCGATCGTCGCAACTTTCTTCCTAGTTGCCATGGCGAATATTTCTGGTTGCAGCGATGCCATTTCCAAAAATTCGGGAATTGTCCCAGCAAATTCACCAAATTCACCAAATTCACCAGCTCCGGCAAACCCCAGCAACTCCCCTGCCAGTACCCCAAAATCAAAGAATCCGGCTGATGACCAAGCTAATAATCAGCTAAATAATCAACCAAATAATCAAGGTAATCAGGCAGCAGGAGGGGGAGTTAAACCGCCGCAGGCTACCTCTAGATTAAATAATAATTCAACTAATTCTCCCACCAACTCCCAAGGGAGTCTCCAAATTCGCTTTGTCCCCGATGCTGCCCTTAGCCCCCAATTGGTAATTGAGCAGGGAGGCAAGACTTCTACTTTTAATGTCCAAGATGTGCGAGCCGAAATGATGGGCAGTGTGGATTGTGAAAAAATGGTGCAGGTCGATCGCCAGAGTTTAACCGGAAATAACTTTATGCGCGATCGCCTCAGCATCGATCCCCAAACTGGAAATATTGCCATCGGGGTGATTTTTCAATACTGCGCCCTGACCCAAGAAAGTGCGATCGTCCTCCTCCAACCCCAAGCAACGGGAGGCTATCAAACATCTCTACTCCAAGTCCCCGGATTCAAGGCTCTGCCCACCGCTAACGCTACCTATCCCCTCGGCTACATCAAGAACCTCCGCTACACCAACGGGGAACTCCTTGTCACCCATGGGAGCGCTGCGGATTCCGAGGCAGAAATTGTGTTTCGGGATGGAAAATTTGTCAGTTGCCGGATCACAACACCGGGCGAAGGCGGGGGCAACCTCTGTCTAGAAGCTGTGCCATAGTTTGTCAGTTGGTTAAGTAATTTTTCCTGGGGAAACAGGATCAAACCCGCGGTGAAAAACTTTGATTACGCCGGGGAGAACTCACCACAACCCGATCGCGCCCTTGATGTTTAGCTTGATAGAGAGCCTGATCCGCCGCACTGATCAGATCCTCTGGCGATAAATTTGCCCGAGGAATTACACTGGCAACGCCTAAACTCATCGTCACGTAGGGTTTAACCGTTGATTGAGCATGGGGTAAACGGAGAGACTGGATACGGCTTTGGAGGTTGCGAGCCACCTGTTCAGCACCCCCAGAAGACGTATTAGGCAGCAGGACTACAAATTCTTCTCCTCCGTAGCGGGCTACCAAGTCTGCGGGTCTTTGGACATGGTCATTCATGGTTTGAGCTACTCTTTGCAGACAATCATCCCCAGCGAGGTGTCCGTAGTGGTCGTTGTAGGGTTTGAAATAGTCCACATCGCAAAGAATTAAAGATAACCACTGCCCCTCTCGCATCGCTCGGCTCCACTCCTGAAGAAAATAATCATCAAATCGTCGCCGATTGGCAACTTGGGTTAACCCATCCAGATTAGCCAGTTTTTTGAGTTCTAGATTTAACTCCCGCAGTTGATCTTCTGCTTGTTTGCGTTGTATAAAGGAGCTTAACTGGTTAGCAATAGTCATGATTAATTGCAAGGAATCCAGTCGAATTACTAGGTTCTTTTTCTGAAAAAAAGTTAAGACTGCCACTACCATCCGGTTAGGCTCAGTGACTGCCTCCTGCTGGGAAATTACGGGAATACTAATAACTCCTCGAATTCCTTCCTCGATCGCCTGTTTCACAGACAAAAATTCATCTTCATTCACCACCGTCGATAGGTCTTCAATTATCTGGGGTTGCTGATTGCTCCAAGCCTTGCCCACTAAACCCTTGTTGGGCGCAATTTTTAGGTTTCTGGTGCGGTCATAAAACCCTATCAAACTGTGATCCCCAACATAACAGCCGGGGCTACACACTAAATAATTTCCTTCTGGGTCTGGAATCCAAGCCTCCCCCAGATCCCAACCCAAACTCTGGCAGACCTGAGTCAAAATTGCTTCGAGGGCAGAGTCCACATCCTTGGCGGCATTGATGGCTTGGGTGGTGGACAAAAGTAGCTGGAGTTGAATATTTTGGAGTTGTAGGTGGGTTTGGGAGGCTTGCCATTGCAACTGATGCTGAATCCTTGCCAAAACTTCCACTGGCTCAAAGGGCTTAGTGATATAGTCCACAGCCCCTAGGGTAAATCCCCGTACCTTATCCCAAGTTTCCCCCAAGGCACTAATAAAAATTACGGGAATATCTTTTGTTTGTGGCTCTGATTTGAGATGCTGGCACAGCGTATAGCCGTCCATATCTGGCATATTAATATCAAGAAGAATCAAGTCTGGGAGCATCAACTGGATCGATCGTAGAGCTAAGTTTCCATTAGGAGAAACCCGGACTTTGTACCCCTGCCCAGTCAAAATCTGCATCAACAAACTTAAATTTGCTGGGTGATCGTCCACTACCAAAATGTTGCTCTGATGGATTTCAGGAGCGAGGTATTCATTCATAGATAAGGATGAGATATCCCATTTAGTGGGAGAAAGACTGGAGGATAATTCTCCGGCGAGCGGCTGAGAATTGCCTAGAACCTCATTTGGGATAAACTCCACTGATTGCATAAAATTGCATAAATTAGTTTTCATCAAAGCCAGCCAAGAATAGTAATTTATTGTAGCAATCAACAGCTATTAATATCTAGCAGCCATTAATGGTAGTTATCGATTAGTCATTAGTCATCAGCAATTTTCACGGAAATAGTCACCGGATTTGCCTCCTGTTTTGTGCAAAAGCTGGATGAATTCGATCGAAATCGCTTTTTCTAGACCCTTTGCCATATCGTAAAGGGTGAGAGCCGCCACCGAGGCGGCCGTGAGAGCCTCCATTTCGACCCCAGTTTCTGCCTTTGTAATTACAGTTGTGCGGATTTGGTAGCCGGGAAGTTGGGGATCGGCGGTGATCTGGACTTCTACTTGCTGGATGGGTAGGGGGTGACAGAGGGGAATTAGATTGGCAGTTTGTTTGGCGGCCATGATCCCCGCCAGTCTCGCCGTGGCAAGCACATCTCCCTTGGGGGTATTGCCGGCTTCGATCGCCCCGAAGGTAGCGGCAGACATCTTTACCTGAGCCGCAGCAACAGCTTGACGTTTGGTAGTTGGCTTCCCGGCAATATCTACCATCTGCGCCTGCCCTTGGGTATCAAGATGAGTAAGTTGGGGATAATCTTCGGGCATGATCATTTGTGGATGATGATTGGAAATGATTGACGAAATGATTGGCAGAATTATTTTGCCGGATTTTATTTTGCCGGATTAATTAACTAAAAAAAGGGCTGACACTGCCAACCCCTAGGATGATGATTTTGTGTGAGTTGCCTAGATTGATCTGGATGGTATTTCCTTAATCAATCGAGAACGGGCTAGGAGGGATTCGAACCCCCGACACCGTGGTCCGTAGCCACGTGCTCTAGTCCACTGAGCTACAAGCCCCTGTTTGTTTCGTAGATAAATACTATATCATAACCCCTGCGATCTTGGATCACGATCGAGAATAATTTATTCAGCCTGTTAATTTCGGCAACTTTAGTAATTTCCGCAATTCTGATGATGAGGATGCCGATAAAGTTTCTAGCGACTAAATTTCTAGCGACTAAATTTCTAGCGACTAAAGTTGTTATTCCAAAAATCTAAGTTGATGACAAATACCCCTTATTTGTAGTAGTAGCGATTTATACAATATAATTTTTTAGCGATTTTTCTCTGACTAGAACGCTCAAACTTATCATTATTTTTTATGCGAGATTCTTCTAATTACGATCCCCTGCAATCTGATCAAGCCCCGTTATCCGATCGATTACCTAATCGATTACCCGATCGACCCACTTGCCTAGAGCCATTGACCCCAAACTCTCCAGTTTTACCTTTCACCTCCCGCCGGGGAACCTTCTCGATCGCCACAGACCTCCGCCCTCAAGTTGAGCAGCACAAGTATGCGATCGCCACTGCCGCAATTTTTCACCTCACCGAGGCTGGCAAGATTGCCCTAGGACAACTCCAAAAATCTTGGGAATACCTTGAGTACGATGCCTTCTATGGAGAGAAACACCCCTCCTGTCAGAGACGGCGACGCTACACTGAGTTTGACTATGCTCCCAAGACAGGAACCCTGCACCCCCGGCAACATCAGCCCTACATCCAAAGTGAAGAGATGAATGCCTACGCCGGCGGCAAGGTTCGACATTTTGGAGATTTGCAGACAGCAACCTATGAAAACCCTCTATTTCAAGATTTAGTAGACTATAATTTTAGTCTGTTTCCCCTTGAGGAGATGTGGCTCGATCGAGCGTGGATTTGTCAAGTGCATATTATGCGAATTATCGTGGGGCGGGCAGACTACGGCGATTACTCCCGAGGGGATTCATTCTGATGGTTATCCCTTTGCGGGCTTGCACTTGCTCGATCGCAGGCACATTATGGGCGGTGAAACTACAATTTATCAACCCGAGGCAACCCCCCTTGCCAAAATCACCTTTGAGCAGCCCCTTGACTCTCTATGGCTAGAAGACCGACACTTGCAGCACAGCGTCACCGAGATCGCCTGTAGTCTTGAACAAGCGGATGAAAAGGGAATAGAAGCGGGCTATCGAGACCTTTTAGCTATATCATTTTCCTTACCAGACTCAATCTACAGTAAAAAAATCTAGTGCCATAATCTAATGCAGTAATTTAGTCCAAAAATCTAGCATGGTAATCTAGAACCACCACCGCATCTACCGCGAGAAACTATGGTTGCTATTTTGACCCTCTTAACTGACTTTGGCTTGCAAGATGCTTACGTGGGGGTGTTAAAGGGGACGATCGCCAAAATTAATCCTCAAATTCAGGTGATTGATCTCAGTCATCACATCCCTCCCCAAAATATCCGCGCAGCTAGTTTTTGTCTTGCCAACGCATTTCCCCACTTCCCGCAGCATACGGTGCATCTAGCCGTGGTGGATCCGGGGGTGGGTGGCTCCCGCAAATCAGTGGCAATCAAGTTTGACCAAGGCTATGTTGTCGCTCCAGATAATGGTTTGTGCAGTCAGTTGATGCAGGAGCAGAAAGCTCTGGGAGCGGTGAATTTGACTAATTTTAAGTATTGGCTGACTCCCAGCCCTAGTAAGACCTTTCATGGGCGGGATATTTTTGCACCAGTGGCAGCGCATTTGGCGGGCGGGGTGGCGATGACGGAGCTAGGAGAATCAATCGCTCCCGAATCCTTAGTAATGCTACCAGCCCTCGATGTGGTACCGACTCCCACTGGGTTGTTGGGCAGAATCCAGTATATTGATCATTTTGGGAATTTAATTACGAATATTTCTAGCGATCGAGTGGCGGGAAAGATATGGTATCTCAAGGTCGGCGGCAAAAGAATCAGTTATCGTCATGCCTACGGCGGGGTTCCTGTAGGGCAGTCGATCGCCCTCATCGGCAGCCATGGCTACATTGAAATTGCCACAAATCAAGGCAATGCTTCCCAAGAACTTGAATGTACCTGGGGTGATCCCGTAGAAGTTACCCTCGTTTAAGCATATTTATTTCCCCAAATTTTTATATTTGCCCAAATTCTTAACAGAGCCGGACTAGTGAAAAGAGGGGTTGGGGTTAAATAACCGAGACCACTGGACTCCTTCCTCTGGGGTATTTGTCCACCGCAGCATACAATTGACTGGCTGCCCTAAATAGGCGTGGGGCTTCGGTTCTTCGGGGCTACTCCAGTAGATGGCTTTTCTAGTGGCAATGGTAGCGAGGGCGATCGCCTGCTCTAGGGGGCAAATTTTCCACTTTACTAAATTTCTTACCCCTGTCAATAGAGATAGGGTTGTGCCGACTAACGTCCCGTCAGGGAGGCGGGCTGTCCCTTGTTTGACCTCCATTTCTTGTTGACCCCAAGGATAAACCCCATCCGCCAAACCCAGAGGTGCCAGGGCATCACTCACCAGAAATACGCCGTCTTCGTAGTCACTAGCAGCGAGGAGGAGCTTAATCATTAGGGGGGCTACGTGTTCCCCATCGGCAATCAGACCGCAGTAAATTTGGGGGTTAGTAATCGCCGAGGTCAAAAGTCCGGGTTGACGGTGATGGAGAGGAGACATGGCATTAAAAGCATGGGTGACAAGGCTGGCTCCCTGCCGCCAAGCGAGGTTTGCTTCTTCGGCGGTGGCGAGGGAATGACCGATACTAACCTTGATTCCCATTGATCGCAGATAAGGAATAATTGCCCCGGTGGTGTCTAACTCTGGAGCGAGGGTGATTACTTGGACAACATCTTGGTAGTTGCCTAACACCAGCTTGACTTGCTCGATCGTTAAGGGGAGGAGATAATTTTGAGGATGAGCGCCCCGTTTGTCTGGGTTCAAAAAGGGACCTTCTAGATGCACACCCAAAATCTTTGCTGTATTAGTTTCCTGCGCTTGGAGACTCCGCACTTCGGCAAATACTTCGAGGGCTTGATGAATTTTTGTGATAGAGGTGGTGACGATCGTCGGCAAAAAAGCATCTACCCCTTGATCCCATAAAAATTGACAAATTTCTCTAATCTTGTTTATGTCTTGCTTCTGGACATCGGTGAAGGGTAAACCCAAGGCGCCGTTAATCTGTAAATCTATCCCTCCCAAGGAAATCCAAGAGCTATATACATCAATACTTTTAGGACTGATATTACCCCGGACTTTACTCATGGGGGAAATTCGGGTAATCAAGCCAGCAGCGTTAACTACTACTCTCTGTAGTCCTTTATAACCGGGAAGTCTGGCGTTAATAATATCGAGGGGATAGTTTAAGTAATCTGTCTGCATTTATCTAAGTTTTTGAGACCACGATCGGATTGTCGGATCGTAGGGGGGATTTTTGGTAGATACTCATTGTATATGACTTCTAGCAACAGATAAACAATATAGATAACTTTTAATATTTTTCCTTCTCATAAGATACAATTTCAAGGATAGTATTCTGTGATAAATCTGGATAAATTCAAGCTAATTCAAATGGCTTAGGGTGGGCAATGACCACCTATTTGTCTAGACAAATCCAAGCTAATTAAGTAAATCCCATTGATTCAAGTTAATTAAATAAACATCATCTATGAAGACTAATGTGACAGCAGAGGCAGCTAGCTCCCCTCAAATCTTAGCCCCCAGCTTTGGAATTCCCCTAGTTTTAATTATTAGCTCGATCCCTTTGGTACTGTATCAAAAATGGCTGGGACTAGCGATCGCTTTATTTGGGGGATTTCTACTATTCCAAGCCCTGACTCTCCGCCTCCACTTCACTACTCAAGCCCTTGATATTTACCGGGCTACTCATCAAAAGCAAACTCTAATTCGGAGCTTCCCCTACCAAGACTGGCTAAATTGGGAAATCTATAGTCCGGTGTTTCCAGTTCTATTTTACTTTCGTGAGATCAAGAGCATTCACTTTCTACCCATACTTTTTAATGCTCAAGAGCTGCAATCCTGTCTAGAAATTCATTTTCCCAAATCAAATCCCAAATCAACTAAAGCTGAAGCTGAATAATCTTGACCTGCTCAACCTAATTTCTCAAATTGAACCCAAGATATAGTCATTGCGATAAAAGTTAGGACGAATTCGGCTGCGACTTCGCTCAGCCAACGTATCTGGTCTTGTCCTAATTAAGCTGTCTAGTACTATAAAATCAAAAACAAAAGGAGAACCAGATAATCTTAGTCCCCCTCAAATTGTTAGATATTTAGATATTAGGTATTTATCGAAGGGCGATCGAGGTTATCTCCTAAACCGACAAATTGCTTAGGTATTTTGCCCACAAATCACTTCACCAAGATTGCAGCAAAAACTACCTTCTAAGCCAACCAGCTTCTAGCCTTCGACAACAATTTTGCCTACCATCCCAGCACCACGGTGAGGCTGACAGTAATAGGTGTAGGTTCCCGCAGGAGCATCACTAGGAATTGTGGATTCGTAAGATTCGCCAGCAGTGAACATCAACTTGGATTTCGATATTTTAGTCGCTAAGGCGGCATCGCCACCG
>JAAUUE010000195.1 GCA_012031635.1 Coleofasciculaceae cyanobacterium SM2_1_6
GGTAGGTAAATTGGGCATCGTAGCGAGCCACATGGGCATGACGATCGTGGAAAATATTGATGATTAACTTGGAGATTAAGAAGTTTACTCAGGTGTTCTAAGGCGTAACTCTGGGCGTGGGGCAGGTATTTTTTGGCAAGTTCATAGGTGCAGAGAAAAGTTACTTGGGGATGGGGAATTTGGGCTTGGTCAAAGCTGCGGGAGATCACTGCTCGATCGTGTTCTGCATAATGACAAACAATGGTTTTGTGGGCAATAATAATTGCTAATTCTTGGATAATCTGCCCTAGGGATTTACGACTGTGGTGGATCGATCGATTCCGCTCATGTCCATCCACAAAAGCCTCATAGATCAACTTACCTTGATGATCGATCACCGCAATCTCTCGTAATACCTCCACGCCCTCGGTATCAATAACTAGGAAGTTTTGAAATGAATTTTTATTTAATTTTTTATCCAGTTGCATAGTCATTGACTAGATACCCACAAACCATTCATTATCTGCTGCTTATCTACTAATTATCGATGATTTCAGGGTTTTCTTTGGGGGTAGGAGTCCAGAGGTAATAGCTGGTGATGATGGCAACGAGGAGCCACCAGAGGAGAATCACTTGGGGACGATACCATACGGTGTCTACCAATCCGTGGGCTAACATACCCGTAGTCCCAGCGATCGCTCCCATTAACCAAAAACCATGAATATCAAGGGTCGACCGAAACTGGCTAAGTCTTTGGGCGGCTTGATTCCAAGTAATAATCAAAAACCAGAGGAAACAGGCTAGCCCGATAAAACCAGTCTCTACGGCAATTTCTAGGACAATGGAGTAGGCGCTCAGGGCGGTGAACCGAGTTCTTTGGTAGAGGGGATAGACGGCCTTAAAGGCTCCATTGCCGGGCCCAATTCCCAGCACTGGTCGGTCTTGGATCATATTAATCACAGAACTCCAGACGTTTAACCGAAAGTTATTGCTGCTATCTTGTCTGCCTAGGAACATACTAAGAAAGCGATCGCGCAGACTCGGCACACCCAAAACTGCGCTTAAAAAGAGAAAACCCGTACCGCCCAGAATGACTGGAATGGCAAGTTGCCGCCAAGGTTGAGGAAGTTTATCGCTATACCAAAACCCTAATAAAATTACGAAAGTAAAAATACACACCGCAAACCCCAGCCAGCCCCCCCGACTGTAGGTATAAAATAAACAGGCAGAATTAACTAGAAATATAGTTGCAGCTAATAATTTCGGCATCCAACCCTTCCAAGCAAAGACAGCACCTAGGCTGAGGGCGATCGCCGGCACGAGATAGGCGGCTAGCAGGTTAGGATTGCCCAGATAGCTATAAACCCTAGTCACATTTTTGAGGGAAGAGTTGGCATCTACCCAAGTGGCAAGGGGTTTAACCCCGGATTGCCACTGCTGGATGCCGTAGACGCTGACGATGAGGGATGTATGCAGATAGACACTAATAATGGCGTTACGCAGACGGGTCGATCGCATCACCCTAGCCATCAACAAAAAAGTCATTAGATACAAAGTTAGCCTTGACAAACCCACTAGGGCTGCCATTTTTACTGGGGAGAGGGCTGTGGCAAAGAGGGAAATAAACCAGTAGAGGAGGAGAGCTAAATGGATCGGCGTTGCCCTACTCACACCTTCCGGGGTTGCCTCTGGTTCATCGGCAAGGGTCAAAAGCACCCACCAAAGAGCGATCGCTACCCCCAAAACTCCAATTAAAGTCGTGGAAACAAAGGGAGCCAATCCGAGGGTGATCGCCACTAGCACCGCCCCGATCGCCTCCCCCCAAGGCAGCAGCCAACTGGTTTTCCGCCACGATCGCAGCAATCCCACCAAATGATACACATAGCTACTTCCTCGCCATTGCCGCACCTGAATTTGCGAGAGGGTAAATTGTTGCCAGATAGAATACATAATCTAAACAATCCTTATTAACTATTTAACTTAACTATCCACATTAGAGCGGACAATCCCCACCTTACTAAAGATTATTAAAGATTATTCTCCAAATTATTCTCCAAAATGCCGGATGATGGCTGCGGCAAATTCTGAGCATTTGAGGGCAGGGACAGGGGGTTCCAGGAGTCGGGCGAGGTCGTAGGTAACTTCCTTGTTGGCGATCGCTCCACTAACTCCCTGCTTCACCAAATCTGCCGCTTCCTGCCAGCCCATATATTCCAACATCATCACCCCAGAGAGAATCAAAGAACCGGGGTTGACTCGATCGAGTCCAGCGTGTTTGGGAGCCGTACCGTGGGTTGCCTCAAAAATAGCGCAGTTATCGCCAATATTTGCCCCAGGGCCCATACCCAATCCGCCGACGATCGCTGCCGCCGCATCCGAGAGATAATCTCCATTCAGGTTCATAGTTGCCAGAATCGAATACTCATCGGGGCGGGTTTGAATCTGTTGGAAAATACTATCAGCAATGCGATCGTTCACCATGATCTTTTGTTTCCAAGCGCCATTACCGTGGGTTTCCCCGATCGTATCCAGCACTTCTTGGACTTCCTTGCAGATTGCCGCTTGTTTTTCAGGAGTTAAGCCATCGTAGCCGGGGTCAATTAACCGGGCATTTTCCTCGATCGTCAGCTCAGGTTTGCTTTCCTGATTGCCTAATATCCAAGACTCCCGCTCTGTGACACATTCAGCCCGAAACTCACTAGTTGCCAACTCGTAGCCCCAATCCCGGAAGGCTCCCTCGGTATATTTCATGATATTACCCTTATGGACAAGGGTGACTTGCTGCTTGGCGGGGGGTAATCTCAGGGCGTGTTGGATGGCACGGCGGACAAGGCGTTGAGAACCGGTTTTACTAATGGGCTTAATGCCAATACCCGCATCAAGGGGGATTTGTTTTTTGCCATGCTCTGGGGTGGCGGGGATTAATTCTTCGTTGAGGAATTTGATTAATTTATCGCCAATCTCGCTGCCTTGCCGCCATTCAATGCCGAGGTAAATGTCCTCCGTATTTTCCCGGTAGATAATCACATCTAGTTTTTCTGGGGATTTGTGGGGGGAAGGAGTACCGATGTAGTAGCGGCAGGGACGGACGCAGGAGTAGAGGTCGTGGATTTGCCGGAGAGCCACATTGAGGGAGCGAATGCCGCCGCCGATCGGGGTAGTCAGGGGGCCTTTGATGGCGATGCCGTATTCTTTGATAGCTGTCAAGGTGTCTTCGGGTAAGTATTGGTAGGTTCCGTACTGTTCACAGGCTTCATCCCCGGCATAGACCTTAAACCAAGAAATCTGGCGTTTGCCCCCGTAGGCTTTGTCAATGGCAGCATCCAGTACCCTCTGGGTCGCTGGCCAAAGATCAATACCTGTACCATCACCACGAATGAAGGGAATGATCGGATTATCAGGTACGATCGGGTTGCCGTTAGTAAAGGTGACTCGATCGCCGCTTGTGGGGGGGGTAATTTTTTCGTACATTTTGCTGAGATTTAGGGATTTGGGATTATTTAATTTAAATTAGCTAAGCATCATTAACCAGAAATGAAACATGGATTATTATAGTTTGAATCAGTTAAAAGAAAGTATCGATCGTCACCCAGAACAATGGCGACCTTTAGTGTTTACCAATGGTTGTTTTGATCTGCTCCATGTGGGGCATATTCGTTACCTACAGGCAGCGAGGCAATTGGGACGAGCCTTAGTGGTTGGCTTAAATAGCGATCGCTCCGTCCAAATCATTAAACCAGCCCAGCCCGGCAAACCCCAGCGCCCAATTATTCCCGAACTCCAGAGAGCCGAAATTCTTGCTGCCCTCAAGCCCGTAGATGGGGTAGTTATTTTTACGGAGCCGACGGCAGATAATCTCTTAGCCACACTCCAGCCAGAAATTTATGCCAAAGGTGGAGACTATACCGAAGATACTTTACCAGAAACTCCCACGGTCAGGGCTTACGGTGGTAAGATTCAGTTGATTAAGATAGAAATTCCCACCTCTACCACGGGAATTATTGAAAAAATCCGTAATCTGGAACCATCCTGAGAAAAGTACGGGGAAATAGATTTTAGTTTTTAATTTTTCTAACTTTTAATTTTTTATTGTTGATAATCTTTATGAGTGATGTAAGTAGTAATATGAACGATGCTAGGTCTGAAGATCAGCCAGATTTTGCGGGTAGGTATAACCAGTTTATCGCTGCCAACGAAAAGAAACAGATGCAGTTGATTCCAGAATTGGTGGATCAAGGCTCCGTGGGCTTAGAGATATTGATGAAATTTCTCCATCAGGGTAAGGAAAATCCCCAGGTAATTCATGGTATGGTTTATCAGACCCTTTTTGCCGTAGAAATACCGATCGTTCAAGATTTCTTAGCCGCTAATTTCTCTCAGGGAATTCTCTCCCTCCGCTCAGACCAAGGAATTGATTATACTGAGTTGCGAGATTTATTAGTCAAACAAGATTTTCTAGAAGCCGATCGCCTGACTATGCAAAAACTCTGTGAAATTGCGGGGGCAGCAGCTACTAAAAGAAAATGGCTATATTTTAGTGAGGTGGAGAGTATTCCCATTGTGGATCTGCGAACCATCAATGATTTATGGCTGTTCAATTCTCAGGGTAAATTTGGCTTTTCTGTACAGCGAGAATTATGGTTGGCTCTCAATCAAGAATTTCCCAAACTCTGGGAAGCCATCAACTGGAAATCAGGGAACAACTGGACAAGATATCCTCAACAGTTCACCTGGAACCTCAGCGCACCCAAAGGGCATCTACCATTATCTAATCAATTGAGGGGAGTTCAAGTAATCAAAGCTATCTTCGCTCATCCAGCTTGGCAGCGAGAGAATTAGTTTGAAATTAGCTTGAAACTAGCTTGCCATCTACTAAAAATTACTTTCAGGGCTTACACAAAATAGTGATGTTTTCGCTATTGGTCAACGTTGCTATTGGTATATTTAAGGAGGGCAAAGCCCACCCTACCCATGAATCTATACATAAGCCCTAATTTTGAAAATAGAGCTTGAGCCAAGGAATTTTGCTGACAACTTTTGGGGGTATCTATCGGTAAGAGTGAAGAAGATAATTAGAGATTAAATCTAGTTAAATCTAGTTAAATCTAGTTGATTTTAATTGATCCTAATTAATTCCTAGCTCCACAAAATATTCTATTAGTTGCTGTTATTGACTAATTATTAGTAGCAAATATAGAAATCCTAAATGATTTCACCCGCCGCAGGTGAGTGAAACACCCTACCAGCAGCAATCTAATTTACCAAGCAATTTAGGATGGTTATATTGTTAATGAATTGTGAGAAATAAATCATTAAATAATTTTTGTTGATCTATTTTTTACTAAATCTTCGCTAAGAAATGAGCAATACGGTAACTAAAAATAACTACTAGATATTACCGAATGACTAACTCAGATATTACTAACATTCTCTACTGCCGACTAGATGGCTTGACTACCCTAGAGCGGGAGCAAGTTCGATATCAAGCTCTGCATAAGTTGGGATTAATAAATTCCCATGACTCCGTGGCAATTTTAGAAGAAGCGACCCAGAGTAGCAGTAATTTTCTCGAAACCCCGATCGCCCTCCTGAGTATTTTTGTGAATAGTCAGCAATTAATTAAATCGGTGATGGGTTTAAATAACTTGGGTTTCAATCAGGAACTAGTGGTAAAAAAACAAATTCCCCCCTCCGAATCTTTTTGCATCCATGTGGTCGATAGTCTCACGGCTCTAGCGATCGACAATACTCTTAAAGACCCCTTCTTTTGTCAAAGTTTGCTAACCCAACACTGTGGAGTTCGATCGTATTTAGGAGTCCCCTTGATTACCACCACTGGTGAATGTATTGGCACTCTGGCAGTGATGGATCTACAGCCCCGGAAGTTTGCCACCAAGGATCTGCAATTTTTAGGGATTCTTGCTCGATTGACCATGACTCAATTGGAGAACCAAGGAGTTAATCTCTCAACACCATTTCTGCAACAACTTAATCCCCGGAGTTCGCTTCAGCAAAACAATCAACTTTGCCAACTTCCCCAACTTGATCAAATTGATCAATCTACCCAAATCGATCGCCTGACTAGTGGAGTTACTGAAACTACTCAAAGTGCAATTACTGAAGCTACTCGAAATCTAGTTGCCGATACCTCTCAAAGTATGCTTACTGAAACTGCTCCAAATGCAGTCCCTGAGACTACTCGAAGTACAGAACTCAAAGCTCCAGTGAAACTCAAACTTTTGGCGAAACTCATCGAAGAATTACGGACTCCCCTCACGGCGGTTATGGGCATGACCGGAATTCTCCAACAGCAAATTTACGGTTTGTTGACCCTCAAGCAGCAGGAATACTTAGAAGTAATTCACCAGAGTGGGCAGAGAATGTTAACAAGGATTGAAGAAATTTTGGCTCTGGATATTTTGGATATTGATAGCACTAATTCTCAGCAAGTGAACCTAACCATGGTTGATGTGGAAATGCTATGTCAACAGGTAATCAATACTCTCCAAGGAGTAACGCAAGACCGGAAGCAGAAAATTTACTTAGAGATTCAAGAGGGCAGTCGGTTGTGGGTACTCGATCGCCTCAAGGTACGGCAAATGCTCTACTACTTGGTGGCAGTCATGGTCGAAACTCTACCCATCAATAGTCAAATAAAAATCATAGTTGATCAACAGGATGATTATTTGTGTATTCAGATAATTTCTACTCAAGTAGGCAGGAGATTGGCAGAAACCAACCCTCGATCGACTGGTTATAATCACAAATCCCTTGTCCAAAACTTCGCTACTCCCTCTAATCATCCCTCCGGTAATGCCGCTAATTCATCTAATAATTTTGGCAAATATGCTGGAGCCTCTGGTTCCATTGTCTTGAATCCATCTGCTAGAGACCCCTTGAGTAATTCCTTCCTTGATTTGGCTAGCAATTCTGCCCCTAACTCTGGAAAGAATTCTCCTAGTGAATCTGCTCTTGTCAATAAATTTCAACTAACTGTAGGTGGTGTAATTGGTGATGGTGTTGTGAATATTGGGACAGGTGGCATAGAAGGCAAAGAGCAAAGATACAGCAAAGCATCCATGACGACGGCAATACCTAAAGAAATACCTTTTGGCATCTCCATGACAGAATACCTAAGCAACTCTCAAAACCTAGAGGCAGAATCATGGCACCGTTTGGGGTTATTGCTGAGTTGCTATTTAGCCGAGATTCATGATGGTAAAATCCTGATGCAGGGCAGCAAGGAATCGGGCTATGGTTACTTGGTGACACTGCCCCAATCCCAGCTTAACTAGGTAGGACTTACGCAAAATAGTGATGTCTCCGCTATTGATGAAGGAGCCTTGCCCACCTGCCCCTAAGGAAGAAATTTTATGCCGTAGCCTTAATTCGTTAACCTTAAGCAATTTCCTCAAGGATAATTTGCCAATTGGCAGTTAAAGTTGCCCCCGGTTCTAGAAAAGTTAGATCAGTGTGAGTATTGAGAGCATTCCGAGCCGCACTCCAGGGTTCTAAGCAGTAAAAGTCCTTATCTTGGAGAGTCCAGAAAATGAGATGGCGATAGAAGCGTTCGGAGTTGGTCGGGTGGGGCGAGCTAATTTCTGGGAATAGTTGCAGACTCATCTGGAAGCCTTGGGCATGATCTTTGACCACCGCAGTTCCGTGTTGTAGTTGCCGAAAGATCACATCAATTTCTGTTGCCCCTAGGTCAAAATTTCCCTCAAAGGCAAAAGTGAGATGATTTTTGTGGTCTTCGTAGGCAGAACTGGGAATCTGGAATTCTAATTTATTTTGTCTGGAGTAGCAAAGTAGGGATGGAAACCAAGGCTAAAGGGCAGGGATTCTGGGGATTTATTGATGATGTTGGACTCGATCGAGAGTCGATCTCCTTGGAAGCGGTAAGTAAAATCAAGCTGAAAATCGAAGGGATAAACGAGGCGAGTTTGATCATTGCTAACCAAGGTAACGGTAATAACCGCCTCAGTTTCGGTGGCTAGTTGATTGGTGACCGTCCAGGGGAGATTGCGGGCAAAGCCGTGCTGGGGTAACTGGTAGGCTTGCTGGTTGTGGGTGTAGGTATTATCTACTATGCCACCACAGATGGGAAACAGGATGGGAATCCCGCCCCGGACGGTTAGTTCTGGATGTTGGAAGCGTTCTTTGTCTAGATAGAAAATTTCCCGTCCCCGCCATTGCCACTGGGTGACAATCCCGCCTCGATCGGGCACGATCGCCAAACAAGACTGTTGGGTTTCCCCTTGGAGGATGTAGGTTAAGGATTGTCCATGGTCTTCGGTGATAGTGTACAAAGTTTTCTCCCAAATTTATATTTCGACTATATCTTAGTAGGTTAGTCCTAAAAAAGTAATAATTTTTTGTAAAGATGTCCTCCGCAGCACGGGGGACATCTTTACCTGTTTAGCATTACCTCTTAGCAAAATTGGCTGGGTCTTGGTCTTGGCGGTGCTTAAAGGGAATCGGCACTCCCTGTTTATCCCCCGCTAAGGC
>JAAUUE010000196.1 GCA_012031635.1 Coleofasciculaceae cyanobacterium SM2_1_6
TTGATCCGTTGCCATCACCCCCGTGAGGACATTCACCCGGATAAACTGAGCTTGGGTACAGGCAGCGATCGCCATCCCCCCCAGGGCATCGTTTCGCAAGACATTTACCCCCAAGGGCAGGGTAATAATACTCTGGAGGCGTTGCATGATCAGGGTCATGGCACTAATTACCGCCGCATCCACATGATCTTTGACAAAGGGAGCATCAAAGAAATTTTCGACAATAATCCCATCCACACCACCCGCCGCTAGAGCCGTGGCTTCCTGCTCCGCTCGATCGACCACCGCCTGTAAACTCCCTCCCCATCGGGCAGAACTAGGCAAGGGCAACAGATGTACCACGCCAATAATGGGATTTGGGGTTTTAAAGATTTGCTTGAGACTCACAGATAATCCTAACTAGGACAGCTTGACGCTGGCAATATAATGATTTAATTAAAGCTCGTGTACTTCTAGGATTTTAGCTAAAATTGCCTCTCTATTTATAACCCAATTTAGAATTATCAATCTTTGGAAGTTACTAGTTTGGGGTAGATGGCTCATTTTATAATGTAGTGACACTTTGTTGAAAAATCATAAAAACTGGCAGCAATTCTCATGATGGAAAAAGGTTGGGATGCTCTCTTTTCTGATTCGTGGTCTAGCGCTAGAGTTATCCCTCAACTCTAGTTGATTTTCTCTAAGGAGAATTGCTGAGTCCACATCCTAGAAATTTTATCCGAGGCAAAAAGACGGTAGAATGGTTGGAATTAACTAGCGATATTAAAGGCAATGCGGATTTCTTGGAACTGGCTGCGGGAATTAGTCGATATTAACCTGACTCCAGAGGAGTTGGCAGAAACCCTGACTTTTGCAGGATTTGAAGTCGAAGATATCGAAGACCGCCGTAGTTGGGCAGAGGGTGTGGTGGTGGGGAAAGTGTTAGCCGTAGCCCCCCATCCCAATGCTGATAAATTGCGAGTCTGTCAGGTAGATGTGGGGGTTGAGAGTAGTTTAACTATTGTGTGCGGGGCTGCCAATGTCCGGGCAGAGGCACTGGTGCCAGTGGCTGTAACCGGGACTTACCTGCCAAAGATTGATGTGAAAATCCGAGCTTCCAAATTGCGGGGGGTGCGATCGGAAGGCATGATCTGCTCCCTTGCGGAATTGGGCTTAGAGAAAAACTCTGAAGGTATCCATATTTTTGCTGGAGAGATTGCCCCCGGTACTGATGTCCGTCCCCTCCTCCAACTCGATGACGTGATCCTTGACCTTACCGCCACCGCCAACCGTGCCGATGCCCTGAGTATGGTCGGAGTTGCCAGAGAAGTAGCCGCCCTCACTGGAGGAAATCTCCACCTGCCCAAAGTTCCTACCTACAACCTAGAGAGTGGGGAGTTAAACCTAAAAGTCAGCGAACCCACCGCCTGCCCCGCCTACTTGGGAACAGTGATCACGGGCGTGAAAATTGCCCCGTCCCCGGATTGGTTGCAGTATCGCCTCGCTGCCGCCGGAGTCCGTCCCATTAGTAACGTCGTGGATGTCACCAACTATATTATGTTGCAGTGGGGACAACCCCTCCATGCCTTTGATGGCGATCGCCTCTCCCAGTTAGGACAAGATAATTTAGAAAATCCAGCCCCCGCTACTATTGGTGTCCGCTTTGCCGAAGCCGGAGAAACCCTGAAAACCCTCGATGGGCAGACCAGAACCCTACAATCTCAAAACCTGTTAATCACTGGCAACGACCAGCCGATCGCCCTCGCTGGGGTCATGGGGGGAGAAACTACAGAAGTTTATGAAGGGACAACCAACCTAGTTTTAGAGGCGGCTCTCTTTGAACCCATCACCGTCCGCCGTTCTGCCCGTGCCCAAGGGATCCGCACCGAATCCTCCTCCCGCTACGAACGCAGTGTCAATCAGGCAGAGCTAGAAACCGCTTGCAGTAGTGCGATCGCCCTGATCCTAGAACTCGCCGGGGGGAAAGTGGTTAGCCAAGCCAAGGTAGACCAGCGCCAGGATTATAGCCAACGGACGATCGACCTGCGGTTAGCCCGGATTCACCATGTGTTAGGCAATATCACCCTCATTGATGGCGAAGTGGGTGATATTAGTGCCGAAGATGTGGAGCGCATTCTCACCGCCTTGGGCTGTCAGCTAGAGGTGAAGGAGCCGGGGGAGTTCCCGGTGTGGCAAGTCAAAGTTCCTGCCTATCGCTATCGAGATCTAGAGCGAGAAATCGACTTGATCGAAGAAGTAGCCAGACTCTACGGCTATGATAATTTCTGCGATCACCTGCCGGAACAGGGAGAAATTGGCTACCTATCCCCGAGGAATTCCTGAAGCGCAAGATCCGGGCGGCTCTCCGGGGCGCAGGGTTAACGGAATTAGTCCACTACACCTATGCTGTGGGCAAACCCGGAGATGGGGGCATGGTGCGATCGCCAACCCTCTGTTTACGGAATATTCTGTCCTTCGGAATGAGATCATTCCCGGTCTAATCGCTGCTTATCTCCATAATCAAGACCAAGGCAACGGGGTCTTAAATGGCTTTGAAATTGGCAAGGTGTTCTGGCGGGAAGAGGATGGACTCAGGGAAGCAGACTCGATCGGCGGCATCTTTGGCGGTGCTTACCATCAAGGGAACTGGGGCAGCTATGGTGACAAGGCAGAGATGAATTGGTACTTAGCCAAGGGGCTGCTAGAGGGGGTGTTCCAGAATTTGGGGATCACGGTGGAATACCAACCAGACCAGCAAAGCCAGCTCCTCCACCCCGGGCGCACCGCCTCTCTGTGGATTTCTGGGGAACGCCTCGGACGCTTTGGGGAACTCCATCCCCAGATTCGCTCAGCAAGGGGAATTGAAGGCGTAGTTTATGCCTTTGAACTAGATTTAGAAACTTTGCTTTCTGCCCTAGACCGTCCAGAGATTTTAATTCCCAAGTTCCAAACCTACGGCAGCTATCCCCAGAGCGATCGAGATATTGCCTTTTTTGCCCCCATTAAAGTTACCGCCGCCGAAATTACCAAGGTGATCCACCAAGCGGGGGCAGTTTGTTGGAATCGATCACCCTCTTTGATGAGTACCGGGGACAGAATGTCCCAGAGGGGCAGCGGAGTTTAGCCTTCCGGCTAGTATATCGATCGAGCGATCGAACGCTCACGGAGGAAGACATTGAACCCGTGCACCAACAAGTCCGGGAATCCCTAGTCGAGAAGTTTGGGGTAAACTTGAGAAGCTAGGTAGGAGGCAGGAGGTCAGCAATATTGATGCTGATCTCAGGAAACTGGAGAGGAGATATTTGGGCGGCGATCGGTAAGGTGAGGATGGTTTGATAGCCTGTGGCTAACGGTTTTCGGCAAACTCGCAGTTGTCTATTTTTGAGGTCTAGTACCCAATAATCAGCAATTCCCGCCTCAGCATAGCTTTGAGCTTTCAAGCCTGTATCAATTCTCAGGGTCGTGTCTGCCACTTCCACAATTAAATAAATTTCTTCTGGTCGGGGATGGTGGTCAAGATAGCGTAACTCCCCAGCCATGACTAGGGCTAGATCTGGTTCTGGTTCCGAGGAATTATTTAAGTGAACAGGTAACTGGATTTGGACAAAGGCTCGATCGGCTATCAACTTTAACAAAAGACTTTGCATAATCCGAATTGCCGTGGAGTGAGCAGTTTTTTGGGGAGACATTTTCCTAATAATTTGCCCAGCAATTAATTCTACTTTTTCCGTAGGTTCAAGCAACCCCAATGCTACCATCCGATGGTACTCCGCCACTGTCCAGAGGCGCAGGGGTAAAGCTGTTTCGGTAGTTTCTAGGGAATCTAAGATAATTTCTGGCATGGATTCAGACAGATTTTTTAGGTAAGTCAATTCTATCTTGAGTACTTGCGAAAATTCTAGGTAGGAGGCAGGAGGTCAGCAATATTGATGTTGATCTCAGGAAACTGGAGGGGAGATATTTGGGCGGCGATCTGTAAGGTGAGGATGGTTTGATAGCCTGTGGCTCCCGGCTTTCGGTAAACTCGCAGTTGTCTATTTTTGAGGTCTAGTACCCAATAATCAGCAATTCCCGCCTCAGCATAGCTTTGGGCTTTCAAACCTGTGTCAATTCTCAGAGTCGTGTCTGCCACTTCGATGATCAGATAAATTTCTTCTGATCGGGGATGATGATCAAGATAGCGTAATTCCCCAGCCATAACTAGGACAAGGTCTGGTTCTGGTTCCGATCGCTCACCTAGGGAAATAGGTAATTGGGGGCGGATTAGTACCTGCTCTTCCAACAAATGCTTGAATAAACGATTAAATAAGCGATAAATTAAGGTCAGAGTGACTGCGTGTCCGGTTCTTTGGGGAGACATTTTCCTGATAATTTGCCCAGCGATTAATTCTACTTTTTCTGTGGGTTCAAGTAACCCCAACTCCGCCATCCGATGATACTCCGCCACCGTCCACAAGCGCAGAGGTAAAGCTGTTTCGGGAGTTTCTGGGGATTCTAGGATTGTTTCTAGCATGGGCTTTTTGGTAAACTTAGATAATTCTAAATAATTCTAGATAATTCTAGATAATTCCCCAGATTATTTCCTAGGTAATTGACAAAACTCTTGAATTTCTTGCCAGATGAGGTCGATCGCATCCATCAAAGCATGATCACTGGGGTATTCTCGAAATTTCACCCAAGGGCGTTCTTGGGCATAGTCATAGCTTGCCGTAATGGGGATCACCTCGTCTTGGCTGCCGTGACAAATCAGGGTAGGAATGGCTCTGGTCAGAGATGACAGATCATAGCTTCGGGCATCGGTGACAAATTCGTAGTGGAGAGGGAGCGATCGTCCGGCTCCGTAGTGATAGATGGGCAGGAATCCAGAGGTTTGCCATTGGCTGAGTTCTTCTGGCTTGAGCTTGGGGAGCCAATGATCGAGAAAACCAAAGGCGGGGGCAATCAATACGAGTCGCTCCACTTGTGGATGTTTTTCGCCTAGCCAAGCCGCCGTTAGACCGCCTAAACTCGAACCAATTAAAGTCACGGGGCGATCGTCTAATAAACTAGCGACTTGAGTTAGTTGCCGAGTGATTGTTAAATGGGAAAAGTCCCCTTGATTAAAATCTGGTGTAATTAGCTCTAGATTCCTCTCCCGGAATCGATCGCGCAGATAACTCACCTTGGCAGATTGGGGACTAGAGGCAAACCCATGTAAATAAATATATTGCATTCTATAGCGATCCTAAATCATTTTCTAGATTAGATTGCTTGTGGTAGGTGATTTCACCCGCCGAAGGCAGGTGAAATCATTTGGGACTGCTATAACTATCAGCTAAATCAACAACCTAATTAACATCATAACCTAGTGCCTAGTATGCCTCATCAAAACCAATTCCCAAACCAATTTCCAAATCTATTAAGTACCCTGTTAAATAATATTCTTGCTAATATTCTTACCAAAATTTCAACTAATCTTAAAACCTCACCCTTCCTCAATTGGAGTCGCTATCTGCTCATTAGTTGCTGCCTGACTATACTTTTGTTGACCGCTAGTTTTCTGGCTCCCTCCCCTAGCTTTGCTTCCCTGACAGACGATCGCTTTGATGGCAATATCTTTGCTCTCTATGCTGGGAATGGATCCCTCGTTCCCCCACGGGAGAGCCTGAAGGAATCCTTCGATCGAAATAGACCAGTGATTCTCACCTTTTTTGTGGATGATAGCCAAGATTGTAAGAAATTTGCGGGGGTGATTTCCCAACTGCAACAGTACTACGGCAAAGTCGCCGCTTTTACGCCCATTAATGCGGATACAATTCTGCCCCAACCTAGTTACGAAAAAACCGATCCGGGCTATTACTACAAAGGCTTACTACCCCAGACAGTGATTCTAGATCAAGAAGGCAAGATTGTCTTCGATGGTACAGGGCAAATTAAGTACGAAGTCCTCGATGATGTCTTCCGGGAAGTTTTCCATTTGTTACCCCGGACAGAATCCGTAGAACTAAAGCAAAGGGCTTTTAATGAAGTAAATACTGAATTGGCTCCCTAATTTATAGTTTTATGAAAGTGTTAATTAATCTCGCAAATTAATGCAAAAAACTAATGCTGTCCGGTTGCTGGATACTCTAGGAATTACTTATGAACTTTTAGAGTATGCGGTGGATCCTGATAATTTGGCAGCAGAATTGACCGCCGAAAAAGTTAATCGTCCCCCAGAACAGGTGTTTAAGACTCTAGTAGCGAGGGGCGATCGACGGGGAGTGTGTTTGGCTGTGATTCCCGGAAATGCCCATTTAGACCTCAAGGCTCTGGCTCTGGCGACGGGCGATCGTAAAGTCGAAACTGTCTCCCTCAAGGAAGTCCAACCCCTGACAGGTTATATTCGAGGCGGCGTGACCGCCCTTGCCTGCAAAAAAGCCTATCCAGTTTATCTAGATGAAGTTGCGGAAATTTTTGACTTGATCTGCGTCTCGGCGGGGATCCGGGGGATGTTGATCGAATTGAATCCATCGGACTATCTCCGGGCAGTTAACGGCAGTTTGGCAGCGATTAGTTAAAAATAAAATATCATTATAGAATTGACAAATAAATTGCTCATTGCCAATAATTTACCTTGACTCAGAGGCTTTATTTATGATTACTTTACCGGACATTAAAACTGCTATTCAAAAGTTACCAGAAAGTGACGCTAGACAACTTTCAGAATGGCTACAAGTATACATGGATGAAATATGGGATCGACAAATGGAAGCAGATTTAATCTCTGGCAAATTAGATGATCTAATAGCCTGTGCAGAAGCTGATATTGATGCTAATCAAGTAAAAAATCTCGATGAAATCCTTAACAACTCCTGATTTTTGGAAAGCCTATGCAGAATTATCCCCAGAGCTTCGCAAGAAGATATGGAGTACATATCAACTTTGGCAAAATAATCCTTCCCATCCTTCTTTACATTTTAAGAAAGTTGGTAACAATCTCTGGTCAGTTCGTGTGAACGATGGTTATCGAGCTTTAGCTCTAAAAAAAGGTAATGACTATTATTGGTTTTGGATTGGCTCTCACGATGAGTATGAAAGCCTTCTAAATTAGTATCTGAATTTTCTTGATAAAAATTGTTACAACTCTGGCTCTAATTATTAACTGGAGGTAGAGGATGGGTGAGAAATAGATAATCTTGGACGGGTTGATTGCCGATGATATGCTCTGTGAGGATGCGATCGACTACTTCCTTGGTGACGCTGTGATACCAAGTGCCATCGGGATAAACCACCAGAATTGGTCCTGAATGGCAAACCCGGAGACAGTTGGCTTTGGTACGGAAAATACAACTAGGTCGATCGCTAGTAGCTTGGTCTAAGTTCAACTCCCGTAACCGCCGCTTCAGATAGTTCCACACTTCAATACTGGCGGCTCGATCGCAACATTCGGGCTTTGTCGCCTCGGCACAAATAAAAATATGGCGCTGTATAAACTGCAACCCAAGGCTATCAACACTGTTCGCTAGTTTTTCTTGTATTGGTTCTATGGTCATGTTTACTGAATCATTTTTGAGGGTGATGCTAGTTAAATTAGCATTAAAATAGGTGGAAGTTTTGGGCTAGACATTAGGTTGAGTATACAAATTTAGAAGGAGAGATTTTGAAAAAGATCGGCAACAGGGAGGCTAAACCCGGGAATGATATCTTCCCCATCAAGAGAGTTGATCGATCGCAACATTTTCTCTGGTTCTTGAGCAGAACGATAAACCAAAATATAATGCTGGATGGGGTTAATTACCCAAGCTAAACGAGTTCCATTATCAAAATATTCTGTTAATTTATCATCAATTTCTTCCACAGTATTACCGGGAGAAAGAACTTCTACTACTAGATCGGGTGAGCCTTCTAAATAACCGGAGGGGAGGGTGGTGATGCCTTGGAGCCGAGCTTTGGCAAAGAAGGAAATATCTGGCGATCGCTTATTGCCATTTTTCATCTTAAAGGCGGTGCTGGAATCAAACATTGCGCCAATTTTTTGGGATGACACAGCAGCAAATAAAGCAGAACTTAAAATAATTGCCACATAGCCATGTAATGCTCCTGAGTTGCCCATGTCAATTAGTTCTCCATTGATAATTTCGTAGTGATGTCCATCATCGGGGAGTGACATAAATTCGGCATCTGTCCAGATTTTCTTTTCGGGGGGCGAGATGGTTGGGCTATCTGTTGGTTCAACTAGATTAAGCATGAAAATAACTCCTTTAAGAATGAATCATGGTTAAAATTTTAATAGTATAAAAATATGTCCTAGGGATACAAATATTTGAATTATCTAGGCTCCTAAATTAAGGGTTTTGATTTGGCTATTTGGCTAACTGCCAAGATGGAAAATCCAATAATTTTGCCTTCAGCATCAACAATTCAATCTGCCTATAATAGACCTCTTGCGTGAATCATGACCCTCACCCTAAATCCCTCTCCCTAGGGAGAGGGACTTTCCTCTTACTCCCTTCTCCCTAGGGAGAAGGGCTGGG
>JAAUUE010000197.1 GCA_012031635.1 Coleofasciculaceae cyanobacterium SM2_1_6
TCTGCCATGGGGTTATTACTATACTGGTTCATTTTTTGACCAGTTCCGTCAGGGGCAGAGAATAGTGACGTACCAGCAGTTGGGTATTAGCGGGCAAGGTCGGAGCAACTTTCACTTCCCCACCAATACTCACCGAGGGTTTAGGAATGGGATTAGGCAGGTTCCCGTAGGCAATTTCCGCATCCCTAGCCCAAGTATCAACATTGATTGCTTCTCGGAAAAATTCCCCCGATCGAACTAATTCCGGCTCAAAATTCATGAAAAAGTCCCCGGTAACCACCAAATTTCCAGTAACCCGCTTAATGCCGATTTTATTGAGGAGACTACCGAGGGCGATCGCTTCTTCCCACACCAACAGCGGGTCTCCACCACCTTTAATTACTAAATCTCCATTGACAATCCCATTGGTAAAAGTGCCGACAATCCCAATTTCAGTAATGTACTGATGATCAACTCCTAGGGTTTTTAGGGCAACAAGGGAAGTGGCAATTTTGGTCAGAGAGGCAGCACTCAAAGGAACTGTTCCTTGATGATTGCCCAATAAATCTTGCCCAGTTTGGATCCAGAGGCCGTGGGGTTGCTCCGGGGCGAGGGCTTTTATTTTTGCTAGATAATCTGCTATTTGTTTCCCATTTTCTGGATTGGGCGGGTTGAGGGCAACAAGGAGAGGTGAAGGCGAGGGACTTGGGAGAGGTTCTTGGGAAATTAGGCTCCCTGACACAGATACTTGAGGCGATGGGGTTTCTGCTTCTACTCGGTTGCAGCTAGGCAGAAATGTTAATAGGCTGCCAATTAATCCCAGCTTAACTAAATTTAGGAAATTCACTAGATGCATTGGGCTATTGAGATGATTAAACATAACCTTGGGGGGGGATTTGTTGAGGAAATTTAGCCATAGCGTTGGGGTAGCCTCTCCCTTGGAGAATCGCCTTGAAATTACTAACTTAGAGACTAAAGACTAACCTTGAATAATTTTAAGACTAATCTTGGACATATTCTGTGCCATTAATGAGAGCTATTTCTGCCCGGACAAATTCCCGCCCCAGATAACCGCCATGATCAACCATGGTAACAACGCTGGGTTGGGCTGCTTCGAGGATTTTAATACATAGTTCCTTGGCAGTCCTCCCAGTAAATAGTAAATCATGGGTACGGACTGCTTTGCCTTTGACGGGAATGGGCTTGCCTGTGTCGGGGTCGATCGCCAACCCTCGATCGTCAATGATATTTGTGAAATGCTTGGCACAGATGAGTTGAGCTTCCCGGTCTAGGTAAATTATAAAGTAGCCCTGAGGATCTAAGTCAATGAAGCGCTGCGACAATTTATCATCAATGGCAGCTAGATCTAAGGCAATTTGATTAGTCATTTAGTCATTCTTATTATTCACTATCCTTGGTGATTAAATATACCACGGTTCTACAACCGCCAGACTCCGGGTAAATGATTCTGTCTCTGGAGATACTTTTCACAGACTTGATGCCACACCGCCATAAACCAGTGCCGGGCTTGAGCGGTGGAACCTCCCCGGTAACGACAGATCAAGCCTTGAGTTAACCTCGATATTCCCCCCAAAGCATCGGGAATTTGGTGCTGATGCTTTTGTTGATATAACTCTTCCCTAAATTCTGGAGAGATGGGCTTGCCTAACCAAACCATTGTCCCTAAGACTGGCTGGTGGGCTAAACCGTGGGGACTAGCAAGGGTGGTTGCGTTGCCTTGGAGATATTGCCGGTCGATCCACAAGGGCTGCTTTCCTTGCCAAACTTCCGTATGCGATCGCCACGACCCTTGGAGAAATTTTTCACCCCTCGCACTGCGCCCCCACCGAGTCAATTCCCACAGTATCAAACTTGCTCCCGGCTCCAGATCAATGTGCAGATGTTGCTGGTAAACAGCTTGATTAAAAATAATATTTTCTTGGGGCATCCAGTCTAGATGAGCTTGGCTGGCAATGCTAATTTTTGTGGTTTGGCTAGCCGTGGAGCCATTGGTGCGGTAGATTTTCCCGGCAGTGGCGGTGGTGATTAAGGCTTGGGTATTAGTTCCTAGGATAATATCGTGGGTGAGGCGATCGCCCCCGACCATCCCCCCGGCGGTGTGGAGAATCACTGTCTGACAAGTGCTAGGTGTGGGATAGAACGATCGCTGCACCAGAGAAGGCGCACAGCTATACTGTTTCACCAACTCCGTCCGCCCCCGCCGTTGAGCGTATTCTAGTTGTACCTGACCATGGCATTCAGACATAAATTTTTGGATAAATTTTTGGATAAATTTTTGGATAAATTTGGTAAGTGAATTTTTAATTAAAAAAAATTAGAGAGAATTAATCTTAGGGTAAGGGATGAAGCAAATAATCTTGAGGAGAATCTAAGGATATTGAGAAGATAACCTAAAGAAATTCCGGGGATCAGAGGGGCTACTCTACAGTGAAGGAGGGCAAGAAATTCCCCCAATACAGTTTAGTTGATTAAGTTATTAGTTAATTAAGTTGATTAAGTTAATTAGCAGACGGTACAGGAGTGACATGGCACAAAATTTACTAGAACAACTCAAATCTATGACGGTCGTGGTTGCCGACACTGGGGATATTCAAGCGATCGAGGCGTTTACTCCCCAAGATGCCACCACCAACCCTTCTCTGATCACAGCGGCGGCCCAAATGCCCCAATACCAAGAAATCGTAGACCAGACCCTCCGCCAAGCCAGACAGGAACTAGGGGAGCAGGCTGAATCCCCAGAGATCGTCTCCCTTGCCTTCGATCGCCTCGCTGTAGCCTTTGGGTTGAAAATTCTTGAAATTATTCCCGGTCGGGTGTCTACGGAAGTTGACGCTCGCTTATCCTACGACACCGAAGCCACGATCGCCAAGGGCAGAGAACTGATTGCCCAGTACGAAGCGGCGGGGGTGAACCGAGAACGAATTCTGATCAAAATCGCCTCAACTTGGGAAGGAATCAAAGCTGCTGAAGTTCTAGAAAAAGAAGGGATTCATTGTAATCTCACCCTGCTGTTTGGCTTGCATCAGCGATCGCCTGTGCCGAAGCGGGGATCACTTTAATTTCTCCTTTTGTAGGCAGAATCCTCGACTGGTACAAGCAGGATACTGGCAGAGATAGCTACCCAGCCCCAGAGGATCCCGGTGTGCTTTCCGTCACCAAAATCTATAACTACTACAAAAAATTTGGTTATCCCACCCAAGTTATGGGTGCTAGCTTTCGCAATACTGGCGAAATTACCGAATTAGCTGGGTGTGACCTGTTGACCATTTCTCCCGGACTGCTCAAGGAACTCCAAAGTACTGAAGGAGAACTGCCCCGGAAGCTAGACCCCAGTAAAGCTAGCGCCTATCCCATTGAAAAATCACCATCGATCGAGCCACCTTTGACACCATGCACGCTGCGGATCTCATGGCATCCCAAAAGCTAGAAGAAGGAATTTCTGGATTCTCTAAAGCCCTAGTTACTCTAGAAAAACTATTAGCCGATCGTCTTGCCCGCCTTGAAGGAGAAGCCCGGATTCTCCACGCTGCCGAAGATGTCTTCAAAGCCTACGACCTTGATGGCGATGGTTTCATCACCCGGGAAGAATGGATGGGGACTGATGCAGTTTTTGATGCCCTAGATGCCAATCAAGACGGTAAAATCACCCCAGAGGAAATTGGGGCGGGATTAGGGGCTGTGTTGCACTTATCGAAAGCCTAGTCCGAGATTTACAGCAAATTTAATTCTGGTAAGCCCAGTTAGTGATCTTCAAGTCCCCCTTTTGTTGGCGTAGCCTTCCCGCAGGGTAGGGGGATTTAGGGAGATCGCATCACCATTTATCTGCACGGAAACTGCTGTAATTTAGTTGGGTAATGCCCCACCCTACTTATGTATCTGGTGCTAGCGTCGAAATGTCTGGGGCTAAGAATCTAGACTAGGGAATAAACTTGACCGTTGATCAACAGGCGGGTAATGCCCTTGGCGTGGAGATGGAACCGAGTTTTGTGGAGCATCTGCCCATCGGGGACTTTGATTACCTTTTGGAAACGATTAGAAAAACGCTGGGCGACTTTGTGATGGTCAAAGACTGGCAGGGTTTTTTCTTGGGTTTCGGCTATGGGGATCTGCCCTAGGTCGCTAAAATCCTTGAGGGGCTTAGCAATTAGTTCTGAGGCTCGATCGACCACCAGATAGCAAACCTTGGGTAATTCTTGCACGGATAGAGGCATGACCTGTACATTTTCACCCCTTGTATGGGGAAAGTCATGGGCTAAAGTCAGATCATCTAGGTCTAAATCCTCTTCATCCTCATCAATTTCGCCCCAGTCGTCACTATCATCACTGAGATCATCTAGGTCATCCTCTAAATCATGGGCGAGATTAGTTAAATCATGGAGGTCATTAGTTAAACCCTTAGCATCTAACACTTCTCGATCGATTAAAAGCTCTTTATCCAGCAATAAATTATTACTAGCTGGAACTACCGTCATTGTTGTTGACATTTCTGTCAAGGGCAGATCCTGCCAGCCACTAAGTTTGAGGGTCGGGGGTTCGATCGCCCCGGAGCGTTGCCGGACTTTCACCTCTAGCTCTTTCTTTTCCGACTTCTCTGATACATTCCTTGCAGGTAAATTCTTTTTAGGGAGAGAAAGTATATTAGTGGCATTGGGGAAAGTAATCTTCGGGAGGAAAGATGGTAGTTCTGGAGAAGGGATGGCGAGATCATCCCCGGTACGCCGATAATTTCGTTTTTGCTGAATTAATAACTCATACTCAGCCTCTGGAAGACTAGTTTTTAGAAAGCGGCTAATCGTGGAATTACTGACTCCATAGCGACTAGCCAGAGTAGAAGTGGTCTCCTCTGATTGTCTGTAGAGTAGTAATATTTTTTCTTTGTCTTCGCTGGTGAGTTTTTTCGGCATTTTATTCAAGTATGGGAGTTCAGAGTTGTATTTAAGGCTGAAAATAAGGGTGGAAATTTAGGCTCGTTTCCGACCACCACGACGAGTCCGCATAGAATTATCGTATTCCAAAGCGGCTCCAATACCAAATAGAACACCACTAAAAACCCAAAAGACTTCTAGCACTGAACCGCTTTGGTAATTAGGAATACGTTCACTAGCATACTTAAACCACATATCAGCAATGTACATACAAAAAGAAGCTGCGGCTACCATGCGCCAAGACTGGGCAAAGCGTCCTCCCCAGAAAGCCAGCAACAGGATCGTCGCAATAATCAACAAAAATACATCCCCGATTACATAAGCTAGGGCAACGATCTGGGCGAAGGGTTCTAACTGTTTTTCCATATCTAGAATAAATTGGGGCGGGGCACCACCATAGGCAACAGTTTCTGTTTCAGGTTCTTCGGCTTCGATCGGGCTGGGAGCCACAAGGCTGGGTGTCGGGGTTGCTGTCGGGGTTGCTGTCGGGGTTGTTGTCGGGGTTGTTGCGGGGCTAGGAGTTGCGGTTGGACTAGGGATAGGACTAGGGGAGGGACTGATAACAGTTGGGGAAATTGTAGGGGTAGTTGCTGGAGTAGGAATTGGGGTGGCTGCCGGCGTGGAAACAGGGGAAGTAGCCGGACTAACTCTGGGAGTTGGTGGTGTAGTAGCGGTGGGAGTGATGGTGGGAGTGATGGTGGGGGTCGGAGATATTGGAGTAGTGGGAGTAGCTTGGGCAAACTGTTGGTGGATAGTTGCTTCGGCGGGAGCCGTTATGGTCAGGACAGCAGCGATCGCAATCCCCAAGGAGGCAATCCCCACGATCGTCAACCATTGCCAGCGCTCTAGGGTGATTTTTCTGGGGATCACTGCCCAGAGCATTCCCCAACTCACCAGAATATAGAAGAGGAAATAAAATAAATCCCCCGGTGATACTGCCGGGTCTAAGCCCCAGTAAAGTTCCCAAAACCCAAACAAAAAGCCCCCAAATCCAAAGCAAAAGTTGCCTAAACCAATCCCTAACCAGACATTTCGACCACTGGCAATCTGGGGACTAGTCCAGTTCTTTAGACAAAGGAGAGCGGCAGCGAAAAAAGCTCCCTGTTCAAAAATATAGGTGCCGATCGTGTACCACAGAGGTCGGTCTTCGCCGATCCCAAATAGAAGGAAAAATAATAGCGCCGCCACAGCCCAAGCGATCCCTGCATAGACAACTCGCTGCGCTGTAAAAAAGGCAGAAATTTCTCTGGTCTTATTGCTATTTGTACTGTTAGCTTTGTTGTTTTTATTGCCCTTGCTCATGGTTGCCCCGACCTCAGTGATAGAATCCCTAACCATATTAATCAATTTATGGGTCAAGCGTAATAACCCAATTTGATTAATTAAATCTACTAGCCCAAATGGGGGCTTCAGCTATACTCCCCTTCCTCTAATTAGTACCACAACTTATCCAAGGCAGCTTTCTGTAGCCACGCAAAGAATTGACGCTGTTCTTGATCGGGAATATCTTCCAATATCTCCCTGATCCCTTCTGCAAAGTTTGTATTACCAAAGAAGACCTTGCCGAGGCGGTGGAGTTCTTGGAGGAGGGTAACTAGGTGATGCTCATCCCAAGTAGGCGTGTCTAGGCTAGCGAGGGGATCTTCAGTAAAAATTTTCTCGATCGCTTCTGGAGTATCTGTTTGGGGAAAGTGGAGGACATGAAAGGTCTTAGCAATTTCTTGCTTAAATAGCTGGGCTTGGTGCTTGCCCAGGAGGTCTTCTATTTCTAGGTAGAGATATTGGATAATCAAGAGGCTGGCTTTGATCAAAGGAATAGCCCGTCCGTTGTGGTCTTGGTCAACCTGTTCTCGATGGATCTTGCCCCACACACTATGGCGATCGGGTTCCTGCAACAAAACACAAGCCTTTCCTTTATTATCAGTCAGATTTCGCCAGAAATTTTTCGCCTCTTCTGCTTGACCAGCCTTAAACACCTGAATTAAGCGAAAGGTCTGACCTTGATAACTCAAAATCGGAATAGTCTGATCTTTGCTGGGATGCTGAATGCTAGATATTTCTACATCTTGTCGTTTGAGAATAAACATGGCAGTACTAAGCAACTCCTAAGACCCCTTTGGGGATCCTTGATTAGGATCAATTTTGGCATACTTCTCAATCCTAGCGACAATTTTGATCAGATTTGCGATAATATTTAAGAGATTAGGCAATAAACTAATTAATCAACTCCCTAATCACCCTTGGGTGCGTAGCTCAGTTGGATAGAGCAACTGCCTTCTAAGCAGTCGGTCGTGAGTTCGAGTCTCGCCGCACCCGTCAACAACTCAATTATCTAACTTCCCAAATAATAATCGTCTGGTCAGCACTACCAGAAATCATAAACCTACTATCTGGTGTATAAGCCAAAGAAACTACTCGATCTCTGTGGTCTGGCAGGTTGCCCAAAACTCCTCCACTACTCAAATCCTGTAAAAATATTCTATTTTCTGGTGTCACAAGGAAAGGTCTTTCACTATAAGCAACTTGACCATTCCCCGCTACAGCCAAGCCGCCGATCGCCTCATTAGTTCGAGCAACCTCAGTACATTGACCATTTTGCCAGTTACAAGCCCTAACCAATCTATCAGCACCTGCACTAATAAGTTGACTTCCATCCCGATTAAAAGCCATAGATGTCACAGATCCTTGGTGCGCTAGATAATTATTATCTGAAGGTGTGAGATCATTAGGGTTCCAGAACCGAATCCTGCCATCAACACCACCACTGACTAAGCGACCATCACGAGCCAGAATCAGAGAAGTGATGCCACCGGGATGAGCATCGTTTCTGGAATTTATAAACTGCCCATCTCGATTGTTTAACATTCTCAGAATAATTGCTCCCATCACCCACAAATAAGAAATTATTGTTATTGCTAAAAACTACTTGTGAATTCTGTCCAACAATTGAATCGTATTTCTGCCTTCCACTTTGAATAATCATCACTCTAAGTTTCCCTTCACTAGAAGCAAAAGCAATATCTTGACCATTAGGACTAAAAGCCACAGAACTTACTGACAAGTTATCTTGGGTCGCAAAAGATGTAACTTCTGTCCTATTTTGTAAGTTATAGATAATTACTCTGCCATTACTCAAACCCACAGCAAAACGGCTATTATCTTTACTGACAGCCAAGGCAGTCACGCTAGCTCCCAAAGCTATTGGCGCACTAGATGTGTACCTTCCTAGACTAGGTGGTGGTCCTGGTATTATAGCAACACCAATATCATCTGGGAGGCAAGTCCTAGCACGCTCCTGTAAGCGGGAACTTAAGACAGCTAAAAAGGATTCCCCGGTCTTTGGCTAGCCGCTCTATTGGCATTACTAAATTCTGCTCGCGCTCTGGGATTGTCTCCAATAATTCTCGATTGCAAGCAACTATTAGCTAAATAGACAAAAGCATCATCTCTGATCAGACTTGTAGCTTCGGTTATATTGCTTCTAGCATCTCGCTCAGGAGAACTCAGGGCT
>JAAUUE010000198.1 GCA_012031635.1 Coleofasciculaceae cyanobacterium SM2_1_6
TCAGGTCAAGGATGAGAGCTACTTCAGTCGTGGAGCGCAGTACCTCTACCAAGGATTTAAGATTTTGGGACAATTTTCCTGCCCTTGGGGCATCTAAAGATAAACCCGCTAATTTACTAAACACCGCCTCTGGAGTTCCCCGGAGATCAAAGAGCAGTAGAGCCAAATCTAACAGTTCACCCGGTAGGGGCAGGGCTTCGAGGGTAACTCGATCGAGGTTGGCAATGCAAGTTCTAACTTGGGGGCGGAGGTCTTCAGGAAAAGCCGCCAAGAGATTTTGGTTCAGCCCCGCATCCCCCAGCAACATTTTCCACTGGGGCAGTCCCAACTGATTGAGGGCATCAACTAAGAGCAGCAATACTTCCGCATCTGCCAAGGTGCCTCCCGCCCCCAATAGCTCGACCCCGGCTTGATAAAATTCCTGCTGCCGTTCATGCTTGCCGAGGGGCGATCGCTGAAATACATTGGCATTGTAATAAAGACGATGGGGATAGGGAACTCCTGCGAGGCGAGTCACCGAGGCTCTAGCAATGGAAGCGGTTAATTCGGGGCGCAGTCCCAAAACCTCATCATCTCCCCCCTGGAGGCGGACTACCGTAGCTTGGTCGATCGCTCCCCCCGCCATCAACATTTCCAGTCTTTCCACCGTAGAAGTGATAATCCGGTGATAGCCCCACCGAGTAAAAACCTGCTGGAGTTGATCTTCTACCCAACGTTTTTGGGCAACTGCCAAGGGTAACAAGTCCCTTGCTCCGGCGGGAGTTAGGTGCGGCGCAATAGAAACGGAGGAAGGGTTGGAAGGGTAAGACTGAACCAAGGGGATTAAAAATAGTTGGGATTAATTGCCGGGGGTTGCCAGAGAATACTTTGATAATTCATTATTAATTCGCCAGTAATTCATCAATAATTCACAGAAATTCACAGAGAACTCACTGAACCCTAGCCATGAGTATTCTACCACTAGAAATCTAACTTGCTTTTAGTGGCTTATTTTTAGGGTTTTATTTTTTCTGGTAGCTCAATGTTGCAGTAGCTGATCCCCACAATAGAACTAGGGGTGAAATTATTTCTTACTTAAAGAACGGCCAACCACCTTTTTTTTCTGGAGGCTTTTTACCGGGAGTAGCCGGTTTGCCCGGACTAGTGGTTTTTCCGGTCGATCGCTCCAGTAGAGCCTTAGCCTTGAGCGCTGAGGGTTCTTGGGGATTGAGCTGCAAGGCTCGGTTGATATGTACCTTTGCCATGGTGGGCTGATTTTGCTGTAAAAAGGCTAGCCCCAACAAACCATGACAGTTACTATTGGATTGATCCATCTGGAGTCCTTCTCGAAACTCTTGGATGGCTTGGGCAAAGTTATTTTTCACAAGGTATTCTTCCCCCCGGCGGATGTAGGGTTCCGCAAGGGAAACTCTCACCACGGGTTCTGGGGTAGCCGCTTGGGGAGTCGTAGGTCTAGGGGCAGCAGGTCTTGCTGCCGGGACTGTCCGCACCGATTCGCCTTTGTTCTCCTTCCGCAGTAGGTAAACCATATTTAGTTCACTGATATTGGCGATCGACTCCAGAATTTTCTCGACTATTACCTCTTTATATTGCTCACTCGCCAGCTTTTGGACACTATTCTTATAGAGAATATCCAAATTAGCCCCGGCTTTAATTAATTGCTTGGCTTCTTCTGTGTGTAAGCTCAATTGCGAGGCTTCCCCTGCCAGCCGCTGCCCCAAATGCTTGAGAGTGACTCCATACTCGATCCGGTGTCGATCCTGAGAAAGCTGTTCATAGGCGGGGTTGACAATCTTGGATAGCATCTGCGTTGCTTGCTTCTTCTCTGCCTCGGTTTCTGCCTTACAGGCATCGGGATGTAAAATCCGCGCAATGGTAATGTAGCGCTGCCGTACTTGCTTAATTTCGGCATCCACAGGCAGCCCTAAGATTGCGTGCTGATCAATGAAATCGTATTTAAATAATCCACGTCCAATTTTTATCGACATAAAATTCCAAGTTCCTTCTCCCCGCCGAATTACTCTAATATCATAATATCTCGCATTATCCTTGCCTTGGAAAGATAATCTGCCCAATCTAACAAAATTAACCTATTTCTGCCAACCTCTCCTCAAAATGTTTCTGAAGTTTCCGGGGATAATTTTTCTCTTATCTTCAGCACTTAAAATAACCTTATCTCATTTCATATATAGCAAAGAAAGACATAGCTAGGACAAAATAAGAGTTGTGAAACCCCTGCGCTGCGGGGGTTTCACAACTTAAACTTTCTTCACCATCTCGGTCTTTGCTATAGCGATCCTAAATCATTTTCTGAATTAGATTGCTTCTGGTAGGTTATTCCACCCGCCGCAAGCGGGTGAAATCATTTAGGGCTGCTATAGTACTCCTAAATCACTTGCTAAATTAGATAGCTTTTGGTAGAGGATTTTATCTGCCGCAGGCAATTGAGATCAGTTAGGACTGCTACACTTCCTCGCTCTATTTCCGAAAAACTCTTTAAAGCAGATTAGGATAACAATACTGGGACATAATCTATTAGATGCTTAGATAAGCCCCTGTAGTTATCAGGCAATACGTGATCAAGCAGTTGAAATTACAAAAAATCGTAAAGAATAACCATGAGTACATCACCAGAACCTCAAAAAGAGATAACACCAGTTTCCCCACCCCCTGAAAATTTGGCGAGTTCAGCCAACTCAGCCAAGGCTCGGCAACTTCTGGGCATGAAAGGTGCAGCTAGTGGCGAAACCTCTATCTGGAAAATCCGCCTCCAGTTGATGAAACCCATCACTTGGATTCCTCTAATTTGGGGGGTGGTTTGTGGGGCCGCTTCCTCTGGTAACTATGTGTGGGGATTAGAAGATGTCTTGAAGGCGGCGGCTTGTATGTTGATGTCGGGCCCCTTGATGGCGGGGTACACTCAGACTTTGAATGATTTTTACGATCGAGAAATTGATGCCATTAATGAACCCTACCGCCCGATTCCCTCCGGGGCGATCTCGATCCCCCAAGTGGTGGCGCAAATTTTGGTACTGTTGGCAGCCGGGCTGGGAGTAGCTTATCTTTTGGATCTGTGGGCTGGTCACGAAACCCTCAGTATGACCCTGCTAACTCTTTTGGGAGCTTTCTTAGCCTATATCTACTCTGCCCCGCCCCTGAAACTCAAACAAAATGGTTGGTTGGGGAACTACGCCCTCGGCTCTAGCTACATTGCCCTGCCTTGGTGTGCTGGTCATGCCCTGTTTGGGACTCTCAACTGGACGATCGTGGCTTTGACCCTATTCTATAGTTTGGCGGGGCTAGGCATTGCTGTCGTTAATGACTTCAAGAGCGTAGAAGGAGATAGTCAACTAGGCTTAAAATCCTTACCTGTGATGTTTGGAATCGGCACAGCAGCCTGGATTTGCGTAATCATGATCGATGTTTTCCAAGCGGGAGTTGCTGGCTATCTGCTCTCTATTCACCAAAACCTCTACGCAGTTATCCTGTTGCTACTAATCATCCCCCAAATTACTTTTCAAGATATGTACTTCCTGCGGGATCCCCTCAAAAATGATGTCAAGTACCAAGCTAGTGCCCAGCCTTTTTTGGTTCTAGGAATGCTTGTAGCTGGTTTAGCTCTTGGACACTAAGCCATAGTAGTTCTAAATGATTTCATCCGCCTGCGGTGGGTAGAATAACCTACCAAAGGCAATCTAATTTAGTAAGTGATTTAGAGCGCAATTGTTTCGATAGATGTTTGGATAGATGTTTGGATAGATTTTGGATAGATGTTTGGATAGATTTTGGGTGCATTGCCTCAATAAAATTCACTGGTAAATTCACTGGTAAATTCACTGGTAAATTCACTGGTAAATTTAGTCAATTATGATCCGGAGTTTCTGCTCAACCCTAGAAAACATTATTTGAGGATTTGTCCACACAACTTTGGGAAAGTCCTCAAGATATTTCTAGGACTCAGTTAGTTTTTGAGCAAGGAGAGATTGAACTATGGTCATGGAGTATAAACACCAAAAATGCAATGATATCCCCATTACCATATCTCAAGGAGAACTCCGAGATATTTTGCGGTGCATTGAGACAGAATTTGTAGACAGTGAGATTTACCTCAGAACCCTTTCTGGATTGGGAAATTTAATAGACAAATCATCACCAAATTTAGCCCCTGTGCTCAACTCTTTGGGTAGGGAAGCAATCCGCTTAACCTTTCGTGCATTTGCTGAACATTTTAATCTTGTCCCGATCGCAGAAACCTCTGCCGGGAATCTAGCTCGTAACCAAAATTTCCCAGAGGAAACTATTTCTTCAGCACCGAGTAAGTTTACAGCAATTAATACTAGTCCTCAATACAAAGAGTCGCAATTTCTAGCTGCTCAGATGTCAAAATCTCTAGATCTTGAATCAGCATCTGCAAAATCTCCAGATACTCAGTCTCCTCAATCACAGGCAACGACTGCAAATTCTAATTCACGAGTCTTGAACATCTCTAAAACTAAACTTCCAGAGTCAGTTACTATGCAAACATTACAAAAGAAAGCCAAAAAGCCTAGTAAGTTAGAATTAGCTGCCCAGTTAGCTACCCAAGAAAGAGAAACTGGTTTGTTAGAAATTGGGGCAATTTTATCTCGATCGAGAAATCAGCACGGATGGTCAATCAACTATTTACATAGTCTGACATTTATTCCTGTCTATCAAATTGCGGCTCTAGAAGCAGGGGATTCCCAAAAACTACCAGAAGATATTTATTTGCGGGGATTTATCCGCCGCTTGGCAACTGCTTTACATTTGGACGGAGCTACCCTCTTACAAAAACTCCCCCAACCAGATGCAGCGAAGGAAGTTTTACCTTCTTGGTATCACAGTCAGGAAAGTGGTCAAGGAAGCCCCATCGGCTACATTACACCAGTGCATCTTTACCTAGGCTACACGACTCTATTGGCGGGTGCTTTGGGTGGATTAGCAATGATTGCCCCCCAAGAACAGGGACAGTTGCCCATAGATTTGTTGGCTCCTGCTGACAGCTCTCAACAGGATTCATTTAGAAAAGAACAATCTAGTTCTAATAATTTAGATCAACAACGTAGTAGCTCGATCGCTCCTCCCGAATCTAGCTTTTAGAGGATGCCTGATAAGGTCTTTTCTGAAGCCTTGGCGACTAAATACGCAGCTATAGAAACAAAGCCTCCCTAGGTAGGTTAATAAGTTTTTGAGTTTTTATTAATCCACAACAGACGATCGAAGATGCTCAGAAATTTGGCTAAACTCCGTTGAGCCATCGATCTGTGGGGCTTTGTTCTTATAGCTGCGGTTATTCTTCGAGAAGCTGCTACGCATCTATAAAATCACCAGAAACCTTTAAATCGGCTTTTAACTTAGATTTTGATTTGGTTGTAACCTTATTCTGAGTCTAAGTTAATTTTTTTACCTACTCTTCTTCTGCTTCGTCTAATTCCGCATCTGGATCAACTTGCTTGAGGTGAATATGCTTCCGACCCAAGGAAATTTCAAACTCATCTCCCTGTTTTAAGCCCATTTGTTTTGTGTAAGCAGCCCCAATTAATAGATTGCCATTGGATTGGACACTAATCCGGTAGCTAGCACTCCGACCGCCCCGACCAGCACCATTAAACTTACCATCTAGTTCAATTCCTTCAGCATCGATGAGTGCATTGAGAAACTTCATCATATTAACTCGCTCTATATTGTTTTTGGTGACAGTATAGTAGCCCGAGGCCCTTGCTTTTTCTTCCTTAGAAGCGTGGGGCATTTCTTTGATCTTTTCTAGGAGTTCTTCGCCTTCTAGGGGGGAATCCTTTTTCTTTTTTACCATTTATTTGCTTGTAGAACTAATTTAGGTTTACTTTTACCAAGATATTGCCTTACTTTTGCTTTGACTAAGTAAACAAAATCCCAGACTGGTATCAATAATCAAACTACATTACTGTTTAAATGTCAACGTTCTAAGGATAATTATCAGGAAATTATTTGCAGAGTTTTAGGTGTTTTGACCTATCCTACCTAGGGATAATTCATGGATAAATCTAGTCGATCGCCCAAAGAATACTGTTAGGAAACCTGTAGAATTATGGAAAGCCAGACTTGCCACTCTCAGAAACTTGACAACTGGAATTATCAAATCGAATTCATCCCCAAATTATTGATCTCAGTTGCATACACCAGTTAATCACTGCAATTAATTACTATCGCTAGTTATTTTAAGTCGATCGCTTCCTCTATCACCTCAACCAGCTAATCAAACTAACCAAACTATTCTAATGAAATTGACAACCCGTGGTCATTATAGCGTTAAGGCTCTGCTAGACTTGAGTCTCCAGCCGAGATTGAGTTTAGCTTCCGTTAAAGAAATTGCGCAGCGCCAATCAATTCCTGCACCTTATCTAGAAAAATTATTAATCGAATTACGTCGAGCCGGACTGGTAAAATCTGTCAGAGGATCGAGGGGAGGCTATCAGCTTGCCCATGATCTCAACGCAATTTCCCTAGGGCAAATTCTTGAAGCTGTGGGGGAGACGATCGAGCCTTTGGCTCGTTATGCTCCTGAAGCAACGGGGGCAGAAGATTGGGTAACTTTTAGTTTGTGGCGTAGACTCCACGAAAAATTGAAAAATGCTCTCTATACTATTACGCTGGCGGATTTATATTATGATGCTCGGAGTTGGCAGGCAGCCCAAGGAGAAGAGGCAAGTTTTATTATTTAGATGCGGAGATGGATATATCTGGCTTGATTGATACTTTAGTTGATGATTTAGTTAATAATTTGATTAATGGCTTGGTTAATGGTTGGGTTGATGGGTTTAGTTAGTAGTTGGCAAAGTTTAGCTCAGAGTTTAGCTCAGAGCTTATCAGGTTGGTCTAGGATCAATGATTTATCTAATCTATTGAGCTTATCTAGCTTGGCGATCGCTGCACTTCTTGATTATCTAATTGGCGATCCGGTTTGGTGCTTGCATCCAGTTCAAGTGATGGGCTGGTTAATTATTAAGTATCAACAAGTTTTCCGACAAAGTTTAACTAAGGTTTTCGGCAAGGATTTAGGCAAAGATGTCCAACATTCCCTAGAAAGGTGGGCGGGAATTTTATTGGTTATTCTATTAATTGGTAGTTGTGGCTTGCTAGCAGCCGGGATGATCTGGGGGGCGATCGCTATCCATCCAGTTTTGGGAGTAATAATAGGTAGCGTAATTTTTGCCAGTTGTTTGGCGGGGCGGAGCTTGCGAGATGCGGCAGAGATGGTTCTAACTCCTTTGCAGCGAGGAGAGCTAACAGAGGCTCGGCAAGTACTGCGGGGTTATGTGGGGCGGGATACAGGGGAGTTGTCGGCTACGGAAATTTATCGGGCGGTGTTGGAGACGGTGACAGAAAATGCTACGGATGGGGTGATGGCTCCGCTATTTTATGGGCTGTTGGGGGATAATCTTTTGGGGATTACCGGGGGTGGGGCTGGCGATCGCCTACAAAGCTGCCAGTACCTTGGATTCCATGGTGGGTTATCTCCATCCGCCCTATACCTATTTTGGTTGGAGCAGTGCCAAACTAGAGGATTTGTTAACTTGGTTGCCCTGTCGTCTCCACGTTTTGACCTTGGCAGTATTTTCTGGCAGACCGGGAGAAGTACTGGAAATTTGCCGCCGGGATGCCCCCCAAGACCCCAGCCCCAATTCTGGATGGAGTGAATGTGTTTATGCAGCGATTTTGGGAGTGCAGGTAGGGGGAGATAATTTTTATCAAGGCGTAGTTAAATCTAAGCCCTTGTTAGGGGACGATCGCCAACCCATCACGGAGACAACAATTTACCAAGCCTTGCAATTAACCCGCTACTCATTTTTATGTTGGTTAAGTATCGGTTGTTTAGGAATAGTTTTGCCGATGATTATTACAAGGATTTAAGGGATAATTTTCTCTATCAATACAGATACTTGATCGAAGATTTGCAGCAGGGTTTTGGCTTCGACTTCGCTCAGCCATCGATGATAGTTATGGTTTTCGTAAAATAGTATCAGGGGTATTTCTTATCTCAAACTCACGCTATTCAAGAATTTTTTCCATTGCATAATTCCGAAAGCGACAACCCCGGACTGTCACCTCTTGGGCTTGGATGGTGGTAAAACCTTGGCGCAAGAAAAAAGGTCGGGCAGTGATACTGGCTTCTGTATAGAGACGATCGATCCCTAATTCCTTTGCTTTGAGTTCGATCGCCCGATATAAACTCCCGCCTACCCGACAACGCTGATAGTCTCGGTGGCAATAAAAACACTATTCCTTGCCCAAGGCTCCCGGTGCTCCCGTGAGGGTTTTGGTAGGGGAACAGGTAATGATCATAATTAATAAAGTCAGGATGTAGGGCGAGGCATTGAATAAATAATAGAAAGAATCTACGCCGATCGCTTGGAGAGCCGGACCGATCGCC
>JAAUUE010000199.1 GCA_012031635.1 Coleofasciculaceae cyanobacterium SM2_1_6
CGTTCTTCGGCGGTTAATTCTGGGTCAGTAAAGGCAATTGTGAGGGCAATGGTACTAGGATTATTTTCAGAGGACATAGCTTTGGACAATTTCAGGGATTTTTCCGTATTGTATCCTATTCGCTGGGGTCGATCGATTTAAGAATGTGATGCCCTAGGAGAGGAGAAATACGATCGAGGCATAGTAAGTTCAAGAGATTTTGCAAGTTCTAGAATATTTCCCTATTTTTTCACTTTTCTACCACTATAATAAACGCATAAAAGAATTTCTTCGAGGGTTTATTCGAGGACTAACTTAGGGCGCAAATCTCCAAGTATGTCTAGATCAAGAGGGATCCAGATTGATCTAACTTGATCTCAATCTCAAATTAAATTTCCGAGGAAATTCTAGAGGGAAGCTCAATCTGATTTCGGGCAGACTAGCTCTTGATAAAGGTTTAATCTATAGGGGACTCAATGCTGTCGACCACAAGCGAAAAAGTAGAGGATGTGAGCAAAATGGATTCATCACGATTAATGGCTTGGGAAAAAGCTACCTTAGGTTGGGAGGAAATACTCACAACTTTTAATGTTGAAGATCATCCAAAAAATGATTATCGTGACTCTGAAGATAACCCGACTAATCATCTTCCTCCCGCCCTGACCTCTGGTTTGGCTGACAAAATTGTTGACAACATCGATAACATTTATATTGATGCTTCCACCGAAGAATTTATTGCCATAATTAGCCATGAATTGCGGACTCCTCTGACTTCGATTCGGGGAGCGATCGGGCTGCTCCTGTCTGGGAAGCTGGGAAATATCTCCCCCAAGGGCAAACGGATGCTAGAAATTGCCCTCAGCAATACCGATCGCCTAGAAAGATTAACTAATGTCATCGAGAGTGATCCCGAAACTCAAGCAAAGCTGATCACCACGGAAGACTTGGATAGATTGCGTTTGGGTAATGATCTGCGATCGGCTATCCATCGTCAAGAACTAGAGGTGCATTATCAGAGCATAGTCAACCTAGAAACTTCAGAAATTCAGGGCTTTGAAGCTCTCGTCCGGTGGCGCAATCAGCGTTTGGGAGTCATCCCCCCCGATCAATTTATTCCCATTGCCGAAGAATCTGATCTGATTAATCCCCTCGGTCTTTTTGTCCTCAAAACTGCCTGCCAACAGCTACACCAATGGCAGCAAGAATTTCCTAGGAAGAGACCTCTGACCATGAGCGTGAACGTTTCTGGCAGACAGCTAGAAAATCCGGAGTTTATTCTCGAATTCCAAAAGATTCTCCAAGACATTCCCCTAGCTCCTGACTCGCTGCGCTTGGAGATTACCGAAAGTGTCTTGATGGAAAATCAAGCTATGGTTTTAGAAACTCTCCATCAAATCAAGGAACTGGGAATTAAAATATACATTGATGATTTTGGTACGGGCTACTCTTCTCTGTCTCGGCTCTACGAACTGCCCGTAGATGTGATGAAAATTGATAAATCATTTATTCACCAACAAAAATGGGATTTGATCTATACCTTGATGCTCCTTGCCCACAGTCGGCGCTTGGATGTGATCGTGGAGGGGGTAGAAACCAAAGCCCAATGCGATCGACTCCTCGAACTTGGTTGTGTCTACGGACAGGGTTATCTCTTTGCCAAACCCGTTAAAGCCCAGACTGCCACCGAAGCTCTTGTTGGACAATCATAGAAATAATTTCGCCTATATTTTGTGCTACAAAAAGATTTGTAGAGAATTATTAAGGTTTGTTTATGAATTTACCTTCCGTGATTTTGATCGGACTGGCTTGCTTGGGAGCGATCGCTATGGTGGCGACTATTGCCTATCTCCTGACCGCCCGCCGTTACCAGTCGGCTGATTCCGTGGCCAACTCCTACGATGCTTGGACAGAGGATGGCATCCTTGAGTTTTACTGGGGCGATCATATTCATCTTGGTCACTACGGCTCCCCGCCTCAATCGAAGGATTTCTTGACGGCTAAGGCTGATTTTGTCCATGAGATGGTCCGCTGGGGCGGCTTAGATACTCTGCCGGCGGGAACCACCGTGCTAGACGTGGGCTGTGGCCTTGGCGGCAGTAGCCGCATTCTCGCCCAGGATTACGGGTTTGCGGTGACGGGAGTTACCATTAGCCCCCAGCAGGTGAAGAGGGCGCAGGAATTGACGGCGGCGGGAATTAATGCTCAGTTCTTGGTGGATGATGCCATGGATCTGTCTTTTGCTGATGGCAGTTTTGATGTGGTGTGGTCGATCGAAGCGGGACCCCACATGCCAGACAAAGCTATTTTTGCCAAGGAACTACTCCGAGTCCTCAAGCCCGGTGGGGTGTTGGTAGTTGCCGATTGGAACCAGAGAGACGATCGACAAATTCCCCTCAACTTTTGGGAAAAACCCGTCATGCAACAACTCCTAGATCAATGGTCACACCCTGCTTTTTCGAGTATCGAAGGATTTTCTGAACTCCTCGCCGCCACTGGACTTGCCGCCGGAGAAGTTACTACCGCCGACTGGACAATTCCTACTCTCCCTTCTTGGCTAGATTCTATCTGGCAAGGCATCATCAGACCAGAAGGACTAGTCGATTTGGCATTTCTGGCTTCCTCAAATCTCTCCGGGAAGTGCCTACCTTAGTTTTGATGCGCTTAGCCTTTGGGACGGGATTGTGCCGTTTCGGGATGTTTCGGGCAGTGAGAAACTGAGTAGTTTAGGCTAATACCTTCAAGCCATCAGGCATGGTCGCTCCATTGATGTTTGCCCCGGTCAGGTTGGCTTCAGTGAGGTCAGCTTCTGACAGGTCTGCCCAACTCAGGTTGGCTCCACTCAGGTTGGCTCCGCTAAGATTAGCTCCACTCAGGTTGGCTCCATTTAAGTTGGCTCCGATGAGGTAGGCTCCGTGGAGGTTGGCAAAACTCATGTTGGCTAATCCCAAGTTTGCCTCGATCATGTCCGCAAGGGTGAGGTCTGCTCCTACCATGTCTGCTCCCATCAGGCTTGCCCAAGTTAACTTGGCTCCGGTTAAATCCGTGCCATTGAGATCTGCACCGATCAAGTTTGTGCCACTGAGGTTTGTGCCACTGAGGTTAGATCGACTCAAGTTGGTCAAACTCAGATTCGTCCTACTCAGGTTAGCAAGGCTTAAATTGACTTTACTCAGGTTAGTTTGGCTCAGTACTGCCCCACTCAGATTTACTTTACTAAAGTCCCTAATTCCCGTGGAATATAGTTTTAAGAGAGAAAAAACATCCATAGCCGATTGCACCTCTTCCAATTCTTTCCCCTTACACTACGTCATAGTTCCGTTGCTGACGAGTGATGGGTGTCACCCCTAACTGGTGTTTTTGTTCACAGTTCCGTACATAGCATTCCTAAACAATCTCACCCGCCTGCGGCGGGTGAAGTCATCTACCAGAAGCAATCTAATTTAGAAAATGATTTAGGATCGCTATATAAAAAAAATCTTGAGTAGAACCCTAAAAACTTTTGCAAGATCATCGGCTACTCAAAACTCTTGCCCCGATCGGGGGACTATTATTATTTGGTTGTTTGAGGATGCTACTGGGCCATGCGGGTACTTTCTCCCCAAGGGTTGGGGGGGACAGCTCGGCTGACCCGGACTTGAGGCATGGAAGGAGCTTGGGGGCTGGGCAAATCTTGGATAGTGCCAGACTGAGTACTAACTTGGACACAGCTAGGAGTGAAGAGAAAGATACTTTCTCCAATCCGCTCTTGATAGCCGTCAATGGCATAGGTGCCACCAGCCACAAAGTCCACAGATCTTTGAGCTTGGTCGGGATCCATGAGAGTGAGATTCAGGACAACAGCCTTACGATCGCGTAATGACCTAATCACCTCTGGCATTTCTTCAAAGGAGCGGGGTTCAATTACCACAACTTCAGAAGTTCCATTAGCTAAACCGGGCATTCCAATCACATTATTCATAGTAGATCCCCCTAGTCCTCCGTCATTAGCAATATTTAATCTCTCCCGGTTCCGGCGACGGGGAAGGGTTTCTTCTTGGGCAACAGGCGGATGTTCCTGCTGATAGAGATTTTGATAGGAAGGGGCAGTTTCTACCTCTTCTTCGTATTCTTCGTAATCTTGTGGTTCGCCAAAACCAACAAAATCTTTAAGCTTGGTAAATATATTATTCACAGTAACGACTCCATTATGCGATGGGTTTTCCTTGGATTGTCAACATATTAGCCCAAGCTCTAGAAATTTGCTAGATATTTGAAACACTTTATCCCAAACCCAGCTAAATGTAGCATAGAATACATAAGACTCCTGTGATGTCTATCACGAGTACTGATCGATCTCCTCACGAAAATTTCGTATTTATTTCACTCGCCACGTCTTATCTGTATCACCAACACTTCTGGGTATATCGATGATGATAAAAGGGTAGTTAAAAACCCCTATTAAAGCCATGTCCTACAACCTTCAACTCATCCCTAATGCTATTTCCGAAGTGTTTGCTTCCGTTGCTACTACTGGGATTGTGACCTTGGAAGATCGCTATACCCTCCTCGCAGCAACCCTTAATGAAAACCTTGACCCCGAAGACCGGACTCACCTCGATCGCATCCTCTATTCTGTGCGCCGCGGGTTAGTCAAAATTTGTAATTAATACCCATCCTCCACACCAGATGATTGCCGAAATAGCCATATATCAAGCAAAATTCAATATCTAACTAAATTTAATAATCAAAGTTTAAACAATCAGGACACATCATGGAGTGAGTCCTGAATTTTTTTGGAGGTTTTTCAAGGTTTTTAGATTAGTTATGGTAGAGTAATTATGAGAAGATTATGAAAATACCATGAAAGAAATATGAAAAATCTCAATGGTTTGAGACAGCAAAGCAATAGTTTGCAGCGAAGCCTGAGTAGGGATAGCCGAGGCTTGATCGCTCTCCTCCTGTTATTCGGCAGTGCTTGTAGCCCTGTGGAAACCACCGTCACCCCGACCGCAGTAGGTTCCACCCAAAATTTATCGAAAAATTCCAACCAAAATCCAGCCCCAAATCAAGACAAGAAAGTTATTCTGACAACTTTTACAGTGATCGCCGATATGGCTCAACAGGTGGCAGGCGATCGGGCGATCATTCAATCGTTAACCAAAATTGGCGCAGAAGTCCATGGCTACGAACCAACTCCTAGCGACCTGCAACGGGGACAACAGGCGGATTTAATTCTCGACAATGGCTTGAATTTAGAAAGATGGGCAGAAAAATTTTATGGGAACTTGCAAAATGTCCCCCGTGTCACCCTCAGTCAAGGGGTTGAGGTCGTTAATATTACTCAAGATGAAGCTGCGGGCAAAGCAAATCCCCATGCATGGATGTCGCCCAAAGCTGCCTTGATTTATGTAGAAAATATTCGCAAAGCTCTAGTAGATTTAGACCCAACTAATGCCAGTAGTTATAATACAAATGCCGCAAATTATAGCGAAAAAATTAAAAATTTAGATCAAAAACTCCGGGAGACGATCGCTACAGTTCCCCCAGAAAAAAGATTTATTGTTAGTTGCGAAGGAGCCTTTTCTTATCTTGCCAAAGATTACGGACTAAAAGAACTTTATCTCTGGGCAGTAAATTCAGATCAACAGGCAACGCCAAGACAAATTCAAAACGTAATTGAGCAGGTAAAAAGCCAACAAATCCCCGTCGTTTTTTGTGAAAGTACCGTCAGTGCGGATGCCCAAAAACAAGTGGCAAGGGAAACCGGAGCCAAATTTGCTGGCGTATTTTATGTAGATTCTCTCACCACCCCAGAAGGAGCCGCTCCTACCTACTTAGACTTACTCACCTACAACATAAATACTCTGGTTAAAGGATTGAAAAACAGTGAACAGTAAACTTAGAAGTAGAAAGTAGAAAGGAAAAATTGGCTCTTCACTTTTGCTTTTTACCTTTTTACCTTTTTACCTTTTACTTTTTCTGATAACTGACACTTCGACTTCGCTCAGTGCGAGTAACTCTTCCTCCTTTACCTCCTTTACCTTCTTTACCTTCTTTACCTCCTGATAACTGATAACTGATAACTGATAACTGATAACTGATAACTGATAACTGATAACTGATTATGCAAAATCCTACTATTGAACTAGAAAATGTTACTGTTAGTTACGATCGCACTGTTGCTCTCCATGGGGCAAATTTGCGGGTAAATCAGGGAAGTATTGCGGGAATTGTTGGTATGAATGGTAGTGGGAAATCTACGCTATTTAAGGCAATCATGGGTCTGGAAAAATTACGATCGGGTAGGGTTTTGATTCAAGGTAAATCTATTAATAAAATTCATCAGCGTAATCTTCTTGCTTATATTCCCCAAACGGAGGCGGTAGATTGGGATTTCCCCATTAGTGTTTATGATGTGGTGATGATGGGACGCTACGGGTATATGAACTGCCTCCGGATCCCTAGGGAGATCGATCGAAAAATTGTCCAACAAAGTTTAGCAAAAACTCAGTTAACTGGTTTAGAACAGCGCCAAATTGGAGAGCTGTCCGGTGGGCAAAAGAAACGGACTTTCCTCGCTCGGACTCTTGCCCAACAGGGAGAGATTATCCTCCTCGATGAACCCTTCGCTGGGGTTGATGTGAAAACTGAAAAAGCAATCATTGAGCTATTAATAGAACTCCGGGATTTGGGTAAAACTATCTTAATTTCTACCCATGACTTGAGTAGTATTGCTACTTTTTGTGATCAAGTTATTTTAGTTAATAAAACTATTCTTGCTTACGGGACGATCGCTGATGTATTTACCCCAGAAAATCTTTCTCGTACCTTTGGTGGCTCGGTTCCCCAAGGTTTATTTTAGATAGGGTTATTATTTTAGGTGAAATTATTAGATTAAAGTTAACTAGATAGAAATTACTGAGTGAAATTAATTAATAAAAATGGAAATAGTTTGGCAATGGTTTACCGCCCCTCTGCAATTTCAGTTTATGGTACAGGCTCTATTTGTAAGTGTATTGGTAGGGGCGATCTGTGCGGTTTTATCTTGCTATTTAACTCTTAAGGGCTGGGCGTTAATGGGGGATGCAGTGTCCCATGCTGTCCTGCCGGGGGTTGTTCTTGCCTATGGTTTACAGATTCCTCTAGCACTGGGAGCTTTTGTTTTTGGCTTGGGTTCAGTATTATTAATTGGGCTGATTAAAGCAAGAACTAGAGTCAAAGAAGATGCAGCGATCGGGTTGGTTTTTACTGGTTTTTTCGCCTTTGGTTTAGTCCTAATCTCGAAGCTACCTAGTAATATTGACCTCATGCATATTTTATTTGGTAACCTCTTGGGTATTTCTCCAGAAAACCTGATTCAAACCATAGTAATTACTGTCATAGCTACTATTGGCTTATTTATCTTCAGGAAAGATTTACTCCTATTTTGTTTTGACCCTGTTCATGCTAGAACCATTGGCTTAAATACAGCTTTTTTGTATTATTTACTATTAATTATCCTCGCCTTAACTATTGTTGCTGCCCAACAAACTGTGGGGATTATTTTAGTAATTTCTATGTTAATTACTCCCGGCTCTACCGCTTATCTTTTGACTGATAACTTCGATCGCATGACTATTTTGGCAGTGCTTAGTGCGGTCTTTTCCAGTGTCCTTGGTACCTATCTTAGCTATCATTTCGATGCTTCCCCTGCCGGATGTATTGTAGTTTTACAAACTCTGATATTTCTGATGACAATGATTTTCGCCCCCAAGTACGGACTAATTGCTAGACGTTAATTTACGGTTTCTGAGCATTTCGAGAAAAGCAAACACTGCGGGTAAATGTAAGGCATTGGCAAGAATGGCAATGCCAATGACCCGAAACAAAGGTACTGGCAGGCTAAAGGCTTGGATGCTTTGGGGTAGAGGTTCTGCTGCTAGTCGGGGAATAATGGCTACCCCTAACCCTTGGGCAACCATGCTCACCATGGTTGAATCTTCCTTGATGTGGAATCCTACCCGAATTTGTTTACCAAGGGCTTGGCAGTGGTTGCGGAGAATGGTGTAGGTAATTTCTGTGGCTGGCGGCAAGAGTAGGGGATGATCCAGTAGTTCTTCCCAAGTCAGGGAGGGAGATGATCGGCGAAAATCTGGAGGAAACAAGGCCAGATATTCATCTTGGTACATTTCCCACGTCTCAAACTCGTTACCGTTGGGCAGACAGACAAATCCAATATCTGCCAGCCCCGATCGCAGCGCCTGCTCTACCTCTGGATAATCATGATACTCGTGCAAGCTCACCGCAATGGCGGGAAACCTCTGGCGAAATTTGGCAATTACTTCCGGCAGGATATGAGTAGCAGCGCTGCGAAAAGAAGCAACCCAGGACTATTCCCGCCCGAGCCCTTGGCTCGATCGACAATGGCGTTAATCTCGTTCAGCAACCCAAATTTGCCTAGCC
>JAAUUE010000200.1 GCA_012031635.1 Coleofasciculaceae cyanobacterium SM2_1_6
TGAGGCGAATCCGGCGCTGGCTACGATCGAGTAACCCCGGCGGCAGGGCGACATTCATCACCTGCAATAGGGAAGTTTGATAATAGCGAGCTACTCGATCGAGGAGTTCCCAGTAATAAGTGGGGAAATAATTCCGGTAGATAATTTCTTCTACGGATTTAATCTTCTCTGGGTCTAGCTGGGCAGGGAGAGAAGATAATAGACGGATGGCGATCGCCCCCAATTGCCTACCATGAAAGGGAACACTCAAAATATCTCCCGGCTGCACTCCCAACTCTCCAGCGACCTTGTAAGTATATAAGCCTTGCTGTCCGGGACAGTCTACGAGGACTTCTATCCATTGGGTTGCTGATTCTGGAGAAAGCTCTGGGAGATGCTCAAAATGATTGACTGGATCAAGGGAGGAGCGATCGGGAAAGTAGGGACTAGAGGACGTTGCCAAAGTTAACCCAGAATCATTATCAAGCATGGGTAGTTAGGGTAATTAAGCAAACAATGTGGTGGCGGGGTTGTATTAGCGTTATTAGCTCATTTGTAACTAGGGAAAGCTCTACCCCATTAACAAAATCAACCCTTGTTCATCTTAGCTTAGGAAAACTTATTAGAAATCTCCGTAAAATCCCGTAAATCTTCTTGTAGAGTTGACAGATGGCTGTTTGCCTGATTTGGCGGGAATTTGGGGCAGAAAAGTAGGGATCAGATCAGTGATTTTTTCTTTAGAATTCGGGAATATCTCGACAGCAAAGGGCTTGGCAATAATGTTTTGTTACCAGAACAACATTTGTGCCTTCTTTTTCTGGTATCTTAGGTATGTAGTGTTCCGCAGTATATTCTCTGGATAGAGATTAAGTATAGAAATTAAGTAAAAACAACAGTTTGATAAAGTTGCCGTTGGGATTCCCGTTATTTTAACATCTGATCAAAACAGTCAGCCTTGGGGGTCACACCCATTAGCAACCTAATCTAATCTTGGGTTTTCGTCCGCACCAGTTAAATAAATACTAAAAGTCAACAGAGCCAAGGGAATACCTTATCTCTAGACTGTAACCGCAGAAATTAACTAGGATGTTTGATATGAATAATGACTTTGAAGAGCTTGACCCCCTCGCCCCAGTTGATGATGATTATTTTACTCAAGCCGGGGATGATATGGCGGCTCCCCAACTATCAGGCTATCGAAAAACCAGTGGTGATGACACCGTAGGCGCATTCTTTAAGGAAATGGCGCGCTACCCCCTCCTGAAACCAGAAGAAGAGGTAGAGCTAGCAAAACGGGTGCAGTTTTTGGTCATGGTGGATGAAGTCCAGAAGGATTTGCAACAAAAGCTCAACCGCAAGCCGACTAAACCAGAGTTGGCAGAATCTTTGGGGTTTACGGAGCGGCAGCTAGAAAATCGCCTCTACCGGGGACGGGTGGCGAAGCGGAAAATGATTCGTTCCAATCTCCGCTTGGTGGTGTCGATCGCCAAACGTTATCTCAATCGGGGTGTACCTTTCCTCGATTTAATCCAAGAGGGAGCCTTGGGCTTGAACCGGGCTGCCGAAAAGTTTGATCCAGATAAAGGTTATAAGTTTTCTACCTATGCCTACTGGTGGATCCGCCAAGCCATCACCCGCACGATCGCCAACGATGCCCGGACGATCCGCCTGCCCATCCACATTGTCGAAAAGCTCAACAAGCTCAAGAAAGCCCAACGGGAACTAAAGCAGCAACTGCGTCGCAACCCCAAGGAAGAGGAACTTGCCAAGGAACTAGATGTTTCCCCCAATCATCTGCGGCAACTACTGCAACTCCGTCGGCGCTCGCTCTCCCTCAACCACCGGGTCGGCAAAGGCGAAGACACGGAACTGGTGGATCTCTTAGAAGATAACCAAAACCAACTACCGGAAGAGCAGATGGGCGAAGCCATGATGCGCCAAGAAATTTGGCAGGTCTTGGGGGATGTATTGACGGAGCGGGAAAAAGATGTGATTTCTCTGCGCTACGGCTTGACCACCAATGAACCCTACACCCTAGAGCAGGTGGGTTTGATGTTTAATCTCTCCCGGGAGCGTGTCCGCCAAATCCAAAGTAAGGCAATGCGGAAGTTACGTCGTCCCCAAGTGGCTCGGCGGCTGAAGGGCTGGTTAAGCTAGGATTAACCTCGGCGACTAAAGTCGCAGCTATGGGGACAAAACTATCCATAAGTTAGTTACTAAAGTTCCTAAATTTTTGTTAGCCCGCAACGGTGGTTCCTGAGTCTTGTTGCAGTGTGGACTTGATTCTTGTAGCTGCGGTTTCCACCGCCCCATAAAGTAATCTCCAAAAATAATTATGGGGGAAAGGTTTTAGTTAAGAATTTGGGTTAAGATCTAGCTGATTCAAGATTTGTTGCTTTTAACCAATTTAACTTTAACTATTATGCCTCCTCGTTGGTCTCGTATTCCTGATCGCCAAGACCCTGAATATCGCCGTCTCGATGACCGCATGACCTTTGCTACCCACGTAGCTGCCTTTGCCTGTGTCAATTCTGGGCTGTGGTTTTTCCATACTCTGAATCATACTAGTTGGGATTGGTTGGTGTGGGTGACGGCTATTTCCGGGGCAATCTTGGGGTTGCATGGGGTTTATATTTTTGCGATCGCTGATTATTCCCCTGAGGGTAAACAGCCATGACAAAATCTAGTAGCACAGAAGCAATAGAACAACTCGCCGCAGCGATCGGCGATAATGTGTACATGGACGTGGCAAAGTGGCATCTATATCTCCGGGATGCTCACCTGCACACTACATTGGCGGATCAGCTTTATCCCCTCCTTGCAGACGATCTCCAAGAAGACCAGGTGTTGCATATTCTCCGCAATATCCCGGTGAAGTTGGGAGGCGGCAAGCTAGAAATTCCCCTCGCTGACCTGCTACCTATGCAAGCTCAAATGCAGTTGATGGATATTCTCGAAGAGTTCAGTAATAGTTGACTTAATTTATGAGACCTCTTGCAAATTAAATTTATAACGAAAAATATAACGAAAAAGTTCGGCTTTTGCCTTTGTAATTATGCCTAGAAGTCAGCGTAACGATAATTTTATTGATAAAACCTTTACGGTTATGGCAGATATGATTCTAAAAATGCTGCCCACTAATCGCAAGGCGAAGGAAGCCTTTGTTTATTACCGGGATGGGCTCTCGGCTCAGTCGGAAGGGGAATATGCGGAGGCCCTAGAGAATTATGAAGAAGCCTTGAGATTAGAAGAAGACCAGAACGATCGCAGCTTTATTCTCTACAATATGGGGTTAATCTACGCCAGTAATGGTGACCATGACAAAGCCCTAGAATTTTATCACCAGAGCATTGAGCTTAACCCCCGCTTGCCCCAAGCCCTAAATAATATTGCGGTGATTTACCATTACAAGGGCGATAAATCCAAAGAAGCCGAGGAATTGGAACGGGCAGAGGCGTTTTATGATCAGGCGGCGGAGTATTGGAAAGAGGCGATCCGTCTAGCTCCCAACAACTACATTGAGGCGCAAAACTGGTTAAAAACCACGGGTCGATCGACCATGGATGTATTTTTCTAAAATCAAAAACTATATGAGCAAAAAAATTGATCGGGAACAAGTAAAAAAAGTCGCTCACCTTGCCCGTCTGGAGATTACACCCCAAGAAGAGGTGGAGTTAGAGGGGAGTTTGAATGCAATTTTAGATTATTTTGAACAACTAGAAGAGCTAGATACCACGGATGTACCGCCGACAACCAGAGCGATCGATATTAGTAATATTACCCGGATTGATCAATTAATCCCCTGGGACAATCGAGATCAACTCCTCAGCGAAGCTCCCGATCAAGATGGCGATTTCTACAAAGTCCCCCAAATTATGGGCGGCGATCCCGGTTAGATTTCTGCTTTATACATAGGTTGCTTCAGCTAAAACTTGCTCCCGAATTTGGGGCTTTAGTCCATTCTTGGTGACAATATCCACTTTCATTTCTAGAAGTTCGCTTAAATAGTCTCTGAGTCCAATTAGATCAATAAGAGTTGGGGCATTTTCTATGTAGTCTGTGTAGTCAACCAGAAAGTCAATATCACTAGTTTCAGTTTGTTCACCCCTAGCATAGGAGCCAAAGATTCTCAGATCGGTAATCTGATAGGTATCACAGAGGGATTGCTTTTGTGGGGACAAAATTTGTCGTAATTCATCAAGAGTTTTCATATTTTTTGCTAAAAAAATTAATAATTGCTGACCAAATCCCAGCCCAAGCCCCGGCGGATAATTTCGGGTTCCTCTTGGGTGAGATTGACGATCGTTGATACTTGATACTTTGGCTCGGAGCCATCGTCCACAATAATATCGACCAAATCTTTTAACTGATCAAACAACTCCGCCTGTTCCCAATTGACATGGCAAGCCTCCCCAGAAGGAAACTCATCTTCCTCGTAGGGCAGCCCTCCCACTTCTTCGGGATCAGCTTCTAGGGTGTGGGCAGAGGTAGAAATAATTGGATTGCCAAGGGATTCTAGGAGCAGTTGACAGAGATGATGATTGGGAACCCGGATGCCAGTGGTTTTCCGCTTGGGATTCATGACGAGCTTGGGGACTAATTTCGTGGCAGGTAAGATGAAGGTGAAGGGACCCGGAATGAGATGCTTCATAAATCGATAGGCAGCATCACTGACTAGGGCGTATTCAGAAATATGCGAGAGAGAAGAGCAAAGAAAGGTGAGGGGTTTATCGTTGTTCATCTGCTTCAGACGGCGCACCCGGGCGATCGCCTCTTTAGAGTTTAAATCACAGCCGATAGCGTAGACTGTATCTGTAGGGTAGAGCATGACGGCTCCCTGTCGTAGAGCATCTCGAACCTGTTCAAGAAGTCTTTTCTGGGGAGTTTCAGGATGGATAGAATAAACGGTAGCCATAGTTATTTTGTTGCGATGAAAAAAATTGCGTATCTGGAATGTCCGACGGGAATCGCTGGGGATATGTGTCTAGGAGCCTTGGTTCATGCCGGGGTTCCTTTGGATTATCTCAAGACTGAATTAGCCAAATTGGGTCTGGGGGATGAATATCATCTTTGGGCAGAACTCGTAAATCATAATGGGCAGGTCGCTACCAAGGTGCATGTAGATTTGTTACTAGAAGAAACCTTAGACCACCACCACTCAGAATCTTCCCTAGGTCATCATAAACATAATCATGAACCTAATCACATTCCTTCTCCAGAACATGACTACAAACATGATCAGAGGGATAATCACCAGCATCATCACGAACATCTTCATGGGTCTAGCCATAGTCATGATCCCCAGCATTTTCATGAGCATAGTCACAGCCATGATCCCCAGCATCTTCATGGGTCTAGCCATGATCACAGACCTCATCACCAGCATAACTCTAGCCATGATCACGGGCTTCATCATGTACACAATCACGAACACAGCCACGAGCGTAATCATCGTCCCCATCGACACTTACCAGAAATTACTGAGTTAATTAAAGAGGCTGGTTTACCGGCAAGGGCTAGGGATTGGAGCTTGGCGGTGTTTCACAAATTGGCGATCGCTGAGGGGATGGTGCATGGAATTTCCCCCGAACTGGTGCATTTTCATGAAGTGGGGGCAACGGATGCGATCGTGGATATTGTGGGAACCTGCTTAGGCTTGGATTGGCTAGGGATTGAGGAGCTTTATTGTTCGGCATTGCCTACGGGGGGCGGGACGGTGTGGGCAGACCATGGGCGTTTACCAGTGCCAGTGCCAGCCGTGTTGCAACTTTGGCAGGATCGCCGTTGTCCGGTGTATAGCAATGGGATCGATCGAGAACTAGTCACCCCCACGGGAGCCGCCCTAGCTGTGACTCTAGCACAGGATTTTGGTCAACCGCCCGCCATGAATCTACACAAAGTCGGTCTGGGAGCCGGAACTCAGCAGTTACCCATCCCCAATATTCTCCGATTATGGTTAGGGGAAAAATAGAAAGTTTTACGACTAAATCTAAGGCTGTTAGTCATACTAGTCGTACTAGTCAAGCTAGTCAGATCTCAGGTGAGTTGCATTCTAACCCTCCAGTTAATTTTGTAGATAATTTAGTAAGTAATTCCCCAGATAAATTTGGAGAAAATCCTGCAAATGATCTCGTAAATAATTCTCCAGAGGCAACAAAAATAGAAAATATAGAAACTATTGCTGTGCTGGAAACTCAGATTGATGATCTCAGCCCCCAAGCTATTAGCTATGCCTGCGATCGCCTCTTGCAGGTCGGGGCTTTGGATGTGTTTACCCAAGGGATCACCATGAAAAAATCTCGCTTGGGAACTTTGTTAACCGTGATTGCTCCCGTGGCAAAAATTGCTGAATGTGAGCAGGTATTGTTCCAAGAAACCAGTACCTTGGGGATTCGTCGATCGATGCAGACTCGATCGATCCTCCACCGAGAAATCCAACCTGTCACCACAGAACATGGGCTAGTCCGGGTTAAAGTTGCCTGGCAGCAGTCGGGGCAGATTCTCAATGTCCAACCAGAGTATGAAGATTGTGCAGCGATCGCTCGATCGACCAACCTGCCCCTGCGGGAAATTCAAGCTACTACGCTCAAACATTGGAGCGATCAAGAACCCTGAACAAGTTACTTCTATCTAAAATTACTGATTATTAGTATAAGTTGTCAAATATACCTAATCAAATATACCTAAATTGTTGGAGGATATAATGCTCGTTCAATCTAACTCGCGTTCATATCATGCACTGTCTAACCATGAGTTGATAGAGAGTTTGGCAAGTAGTGCCGAGACAGGGCTGACCGCCGAAGAAGTAGCTCGCCGCTATGAGCAGTATGGCTGGAATGAATTACAGTTTAAACCCGGAAAACCCGCATGGTTAAGGTTTTTGCTGCAATTTCATCAGCCCCTGCTCTATATTCTACTGCTGGCGGGAACGGTCAAAGCATTTCTTGGTTCTTGGACTAACGCTTGGGTCATTTGGGGAGTAACCCTAATTAACGCCATTATTGGCTATGTACAGGAAGCTCAAGCTGAAGGAGCGATCGCCTCCTTAGCAAAAGCAGTCACCACAGAAACAACAGTTTTACGAGAAGGGCAGCCCCTGCGAATCCCCTCACGAGATTTAGTCCCAGGGGACTTGGTACTGTTAGCCTCAGGCGATAAGATCCCCGCAGATATCCGCTTATTGCGAGTACGGAACCTCCAGGTAGATGAATCTGCTCTAACAGGAGAATCAGTCCCGGTGGAAAAATCTGTCCAAGTACTTCCTGCTGATACTCCTCTTGCTGAACGGCAGAACATGGCTTATGCAGGCAGTTTTATTACCTTTGGACAGGGACAAGGCTTAGTTATAGCAACTGCTAATGCTACTGAGGTGGGGCAGATTTCCCAGTCCATGGAAAATCGAATTAGTTTGAGTACACCACTGACCCGTAAGTTTGAAAAATTTAGCCATACATTGCTCTATGCCATCTTAACCTTGGCAGCCCTTACCTTTGTTGTGGGCATCGGACAAGGAGAAACTTGGATAAATATGTTCGAGGCGGCAGTAGCCCTAGCAGTGAGTGCAATTCCTGAAGGTTTACCTGCGGTGGTGACAATTACCCTAGCGATCGGGGTCAACCGCATGGCAAAACGCAACGCCATCATTCGCAAATTACCCGCAGTGGAAGCCCTGGGGAGTGCTACGGTTATTTGTTCTGACAAAACTGGAACCTTGACAGAAAACCAGATGACTGTCCAAGCTATTTACACCGGAGGACAGCATTATGCCGTCAGTGGCGGGGGCTATAGTCCAAAAGGGCAAATCACAGAAATTAATAACGGCGAGGGGACGGCTCTTGAGGGCAAAACTCTACCCCCAGTTTTAGCAGATTGTCTGATCACGGGGTTACTTTGCAATGACTCTCAGTTAAAACAGACAGGCTCAGATTGGTCGGTGGTGGGTGATCCGACGGAAGGGGCTTTAATTTCAGTGGCAGAAAAAGCTGGGCTGAGTCAAGGAGCGTTAATAACCGCAAAGCCTAGGCTAGATGCAATTCCCTTTGAGTCTGATTATCAGTATATGGCGACATTACATGATGCTACCGAGGCTCGAGTAAGGATGATCTATGTGAAGGGTTCGGTGGAAGCATTGCTGGAGCGGTGTACCCAGATGTTGGATGCCCAAGGACTGGCGATCGCTCTGAATCCTTCCCAAATTCAACAGGAAGTTGAGGTGATGGCAGGTCAGGGATTGCGGGTGTTAGCCTTTGCCCAAAAAGTAGCCTTGGAACATCAGCACGCCATCGACCATGAGGATATTGCCACAGGTTTAGTCTTTCTAGGGGCTACAGGGGATGATCGATCATCCCGTCCCAGACGCGA
>JAAUUE010000201.1 GCA_012031635.1 Coleofasciculaceae cyanobacterium SM2_1_6
GTTAGTCAAGGGATTAAGTAAATTTCATTGGTGGGGTAGTACTACTATGTCTGATTAGTCGGATATGCCTCATTAATCGGATTTGATATGAGGTTTAACTCCAAAAAGGACAGCTTGGCAACCAAACAGGTTCAGCAATGCTTAGAAGTTCGGGAGTGACGGGACCTTTGGCAATGTCTTCCAGTAAGACTGTTGAACTACTTAGAGGATGTCTGAGAAGCCGAGTGTAAGGGCGCAAGGCTTTGCGCCCTTACCCAACTCCTGATTTGGATCAGCCCTTTAGAGAATCAGGATTAATCTGTGCTGAAATTTTAGATAGTTTTCAAACATCCTCTTAGTCAATCCGTCGAGCCACAGACTTTATTCACTTTGGGATTAATACACCGCACCTTGGAGTGGAACAACTGCCAGAGATAAACCCGTGGTTTCATAACTGTTTGATTACTGTAGATAGGTTTCAACGTTCTCGTAGATGAGATTTTAACTGCCAGATATAGTGCTAGACAGATTAATTAGGACAAGACCAGATACGTTGGCTGAGCGAAGTCGCAGCCGAATTTGTCCTAACTTTTGTGGCAACGACTATAACTTTTTAAAACATCACCTCAGTAAACAGCAGAAAACAAAAGATAAAGGCTGAAAGCCTTGGTAAATGGATTTCCTAAACTTATCGCAAAGACCGAGATGGTGAAGAAAGTTTAAGTTGTAAAACCCCTGTGCTGCTGGGGTTTCGCAACTCTTATTTTGTCCTAGCTATGTCTTTCTTTGCTATATTTGATCCTTTATTATTTGTTAAGTTAAATTAAGAAAATTATTTGTAAACACTCAAAATATGATTAAGTAATGTAACGAAAATTGGCAAAAACTTATCAAATTGTGTCAGATTTTGGTCTGAATCAATTAGATATTGTCATTTTCTGTTACAACCTACTATGTACTGGTCAGCCGCAGGTTTCTTCATCCCCCATCTTCAAATCTCTGGGATTGCCAACCATGACTGAATCAAGGACTCAGGATATCAATGACTCAGGATTAACTATCCTGCTAGATGAATACACCAAGGAGCAGTTACTTTATGTTCACTCACGTCAAGCCCACAATTCGCCACATTAGCCCCAGTAATCTCAATGGTCGTCACTTGCTGAAGGTGGTCTATGTCGTCTTGGAAAGCCAATACCAGAGTGCCATCTCTGGGGCTGTGCAGTCGATTAATGCCACCCATCCCAGTTTGGCGATCGAAATCAGTGGTTATCTGATCGAAGAACTCCGCAGCCCCGAAAACTATGAGGCTTTCAAGCTAGATGTGGGCAACGCCAATATTTTCATTGCCTCTTTGATTTTCATTGAAGACTTGGCGGAAAAAGTTGTAGCGGCGGTGGAACCCGTGCGGGATAACCTCGATGTGGCAGTGGTATTCCCCTCCATGCCGGAAGTGATGCGCCTCAACAAAATGGGAACCTTCAGCATGGCGCAACTAGGACAGAGCAAGAGTGCGATCGCCCAGTTCATGAAAAAACGCAAGGAAAAATCCGGCTCCTCCTTCCAAGATGGGATGCTCAAGCTCCTGCAAACCCTGCCCAAGGTGCTGAAATATCTGCCCATGGATAAGGCTCAAGATGCCCGGAACTTTATGCTCAGCTTCCAATACTGGCTGGGCGGCTCCTCGGATAATCTAGAAAATTTCTTCCTGATGCTGGCGGATAAGTACGTCTTCAAGGGTGACAAAACCATGAGTTTCCAAGAACCTGTCACCTATCCTGATATGGGGCTTTGGCATCCCATGGCAACTCAGATGTTTGAAGATGTGAAGGAATACCTCAACTGGTACAACTCCCGCAAAGATATCTCTGCGGATCTCAAGGATCCTCTAGCTCCCACGGTCGGGCTAGTCCTGCAAAGAACCCACCTTGTCACCGGAGATGATGCTCACTATGTGGCTATGGTGCAGGAGTTTGAAGCCATGGGCGCAAGGGTGGTTCCTGTGTTTGCCGGGGGGTTAGATTTCTCTAAGCCCGTGGATGCTTATTTCTATGACCCGATTACCAAAAATGCCTCTGTGGATACCGTGGTTTCCCTCACCGGGTTTGCCCTCGTGGGCGGCCCCGCCCGTCAGGATCATCCCAAGGCGATCGAATCCCTGAAACGTCTCAACCGTCCTTACATGGTGGCATTGCCTCTAGTATTTCAAACCACGGAAGAATGGGAAGATAGCGATCTCGGTCTGCACCCGATTCAAGTAGCTCTGCAAATTGCCATCCCGGAACTAGACGGAGCGATCGAGCCGATTATTCTTTCGGGAAGAGATGGAGCCACCGGGAAAGCGATCGCTCTCCAAGACCGCATCGAAGCCGTAGCCAAGCGCGCCTTAAAATGGGCAAACCTGCGCCGCAAACCCAAGCTAGATAAGAAAGTTGCCATCACTGTCTTTAGTTTCCCTCCAGATAAAGGCAATGTCGGCACTGCTGCCTATCTAGATGTGTTTGGTTCCATCTACAAAGTCATGGAAGCCTTGCACAATAATGGCTATGATTTGCCAGAACTGCCGGAATCTCCAGAGGCTCTAATGCAGGAAGTGATCCATGATGTCCAAGCCCAGTACGCCAGCCCAGAATTGAATATCGCTTACCGGATGCCGGTGCCAGAGTACGAAAAGCTTACTCCCTACTCCGTCCGTTTGGAAGAAAACTGGGGCGCACCTCCGGGCAACCTAAATAGTGATGGTCAGAACTTGTTAGTTTTTGGCAAGCACTTCGGGAATGTGTTTATCGGGGTGCAGCCCACCTTTGGCTACGAAGGCGATCCCATGCGCTTGCTCTTTTCTCGCTCTGCCAGCCCCCACCACGGTTTTGCTGCCTACTATACCTACCTCGAAAGAATCTGGGGAGCCGATGCGGTATTGCATTTTGGGACTCATGGCTCTTTGGAATTTATGCCAGGTAAACAGATCGGTATGTCTGGGGATTGCTACCCTGATAACTTGATCGGCAATATTCCCAACCTCTATTACTACGCTGCCAACAATCCCAGCGAAGCCACGATCGCCAAGCGCCGCAGTTATGCCGAAACTATTTCCTACCTCACCCCTCCCGCCGAAAATGCTGGACTCTACAAGGGTTTACAGGAGTTGAGCGAATTGATTGCTTCTTACCAAACCCTGAAGGATACGGGACGGGGGGTGTCGATCGTCAACACGATCATGGACAAGGCGAGGATGGTGAATCTTGATAAGGATGTGGAACTGCCGGAAGCAGATGCTAAGGACTTAGATAGTGAAGCCCGGGATACTGTCGTAGGTTCGGTCTATCGCCGTTTGATGGAAATCGAATCTCGCCTATTACCCTGTGGATTGCATGTGATTGGTAAGCCTCCCAGTGCTGAAGAAGCGATCGCTACCTTAGTAAATATTGCCAGTCTCGATCGGCAAGAAGAGGGACTCCTAGGATTACCGGGGATCATTGCCGCCAGCTTGGGTCGAGATATTATGGATATTTACCGCAACAACGATCGAGGGATTCTCGAAGATGTGCAGCTCTTGCAGGATATTACCCTTGCTACCCGGGCTGCCGTCGCTGCCTTGGTGAAAGAACAAACCGATGCTGATGGACGAGTTTCTCTAGTTTCCAAGCTCAATTTCTTCAACATGGGCAAAAAGGAACCCTGGATTGATGCTCTCCACCAAGCAGGCTATTCCAAGGTTGATCCCGAACCCATCAAGCCTTTATTTGAGTATCTGGAGTTTTGCCTCAAACAGGTGTGTGCCGATAACGAGTTAGGAGCCTTACTCAAGGCTCTCGAAGGGGAATACGTCCTCCCTGGTCCCGGTGGTGATCCCATCCGTAACCCCGATGTTTTACCCACGGGCAAAAATATCCACGCCCTCGATCCCCAATCCATTCCTACAGCCGCCGCCGTCCAGAGTGCCAAGCTCTTGGTCGATCGCCTGATCGAAAAACAAGTAGCAGATAATCATGGGGCTTACCCAGAGACGATCGCCTGTGTCCTGTGGGGAACAGACAACATTAAAACCTACGGCGAATCCCTCGCCCAGATCATGTGGATGATTGGGGTGAAGCCAGTTCCCGATGCCCTCGGACGGGTCAATAAGCTAGAACTTCTCAGCTTAGAAGAGTTGGGCAGACCCCGGATTGATGTGGTAATTAACTGCTCCGGGGTGTTCCGGGATTTATTTATTAATCAGATGAATCTTTTGGATAAAGCCGTGAAAATGGCTGCGGAAGCCGATGAACCCCTAGAAATGAACTTTGTGCGGAAACATGCGATCGCCCAAGCTGAGGAATTAGGCGTAACTCTCCGCCAAGCTGCCACACGGGTATTCTCCAACGCCTCCGGCTCCTACTCTTCCAATGTCAATTTGGCTGTGGAAAATAGCACTTGGGAAAATGAGTCGGAATTGCAGGATATGTATCTAGCTCGGAAGTCCTTCGCCTTCAGTGCCGATGACCCCGGCACCATGGGACAATCTCGGCAGATTTTTGAATCGGCTCTCAAAACAGCAGATGTCACTTTCCAGAACCTTGATTCTTCGGAAATCTCCCTCACGGATGTCTCTCACTACTTCGATTCCGATCCTACAAAGCTCATCTCTCGGCTCCGCACTGATGGCAAAACTCCTACAGCGTTGATTGCTGATACCACCACCGCTAACGCCCAAGTCCGTACTCTCTCGGAAACTGTCCGTCTGGATGCCCGCACCAAGCTCTTGAATCCCAAATGGTATGAGGGAATGCTCTCCCACGGCTATGAAGGAGTCCGGGAACTCTCGAAGCGACTGGTGAATACCATGGGCTGGAGCGCTACCGCCGGGGCAGTGGATAACTGGGTCTACGAAGATACCAATGCTACTTTCATCGAGGATGAGGCTATGCGCCAGCGCCTGATGAATCTCAATCCCCACTCCTTCCGCAAGATGGTGGGGACGCTTTTGGAAGTGAATGGACGGGGCTACTGGGAAACCAGCGAGAGTAATCTCGATCGCCTGCGCCAACTCTACCAAGAAGTAGAAGACCGCATCGAAGGCGTAGAATAATCATCTAACGGGGGCGTAACTACGTCCCCAATTTTTTGTATATTTTAGTCATATCAAAGATACTTAAACGCAAGTATTATACCAATTATGAATAATCAACCAATTTTGTATGAAACTGATTTTTATGCTTGGACTCAACAACAAGCTGAACTATTAAAGTTAGGGAAGTTGAATGCACTAGATATTTCTAATTTGTTAGAGGAGATTGAGTCTTTGGGGAAGCAGCAAAAACAAGAATTAAGAAATAGGCTAGGAATTTTGATCGGGCATTTACTGAAATGGGAATATCAGCCAGATTTTCGGAGCAAAAGTTGGAGAGTAACAATTAGAGAGCAACGCCGCCGCATTAAAGAACATCTTGCAGAAAACCCCAGTCTCAAGCCCTACCTAAACCAAGCAATTTTTCAAGCCTATCAAGATGGGATAGATTTGGTTTCTCAGGAAACACCTTTAGATAAAAAAGATTTACCTACGGAATGCTGTTATACGATCGAAGAAATTTTTGATTCTACTTTCCCCCAAGGAATTGAATAGGATATCTTCTTTTTTGAAGTGAAAAACCGCAATTGAGACCTGAGAGAATTTGAACCATTGTTGGCATTCTTTGCTGGCTTTGTGCTAGAAACACACTACTGATCTGGAAAGTTGGCTAGATAATTTAGATAGTTAGATTATCTAGCAGATCTAAATGATTTCATCCGCCGCCGGCGGAGGGAATCACCTACTAGAAGCAATCTAATTTAGAAAATGATTTAGGATTGCTTAGGATTGCTATAAGCTCCTCAAATAATCTTTTTATCTTGACTAAATTATTACTCTTTGTAGCTTTATTTGTGTCTTTAGGATAGCTTTAAGATAACTCGATCGTGCATCCGATTAATATCAGATTAATGCCGGATTTAATGTTGAATAAATAATAATATCGTCCGTTGAAGGTTCATTAAAGTTTTGGGAGGTTGTAGATGCGTAGCAGCTTCTCAAAGAGTAATCGCAACTATAGTAATCGCAACTATAAAGAACCAAGTCCCCCGATCAACTGAGCAGATTGACAGGCTCACCGTAAGACCTTGACGAATATTCTAGGTTGACCGAAATCCAAGAATCTTATTAACCTGCGTAGGCAGGTTTTGCTCCTGTAGCTGCGAATTTAGTCGCCAAGGCTTTTATTTAACTTTCCTTTAATATCTTCATAAATACAACTTGATGTTGTTGAACTAGGCTGTAAGAACTAAGTGTGTAAAATTCTGGAAGTGTTACCCTAACTACTTTTTCCAATTTGCGTGTTTGCCAATTCACACTGCTAATTAGCAATGCCTGTAGTTTAATTATGAAAATTCCTACTTCTGCTTTACCTCAATGTTTGCCTAGAATTTTGAGCCCATGGGAAACCTATGGTTTTGGTTTGACAGGATGGACGGGATGGATTGGTATCTTTGCAGCTATGCACTATGCACTGGGAGCCTCAGCCATCTGGGTATGGATTCCGGCGGTTTTAGTAGGGGTGCTTGTTAACTATCATATTAAACAATTGGGATGGACTCGGTTAGATATCGCCGGAGGAACCCCCAACTATATTGCAGACTTACTTAAACGTCGTCCGATCGTCGCTAGCTATGCAGCGATCGGCTATCTACTCAACTGGTCATCCTCCATTGCTGTCAGCGCAGTAGTCCTAGCAGAATTAATTCAAATTAATTTAGAAGCGTTTGGTTTAAGTATTTCTGCTACCTTGATCAAAATTGGGCTGGTGTTGTTGCCCTTTGTCGTCGCTTTTAGTGGCACTCGTGCCTTAAGTATTCTCAATCTTTTTCTGGTAGTTCTTGCAACTAGCTCCGTACTGGTTTTTATCTTTCATGGTCTGGGTTGGTTAATTTTGTCCCCGGCTAGTCCGGGACTGATCCCCTCAAACTGGAAACCTCTGAGTTTTATGGATTGGGCAAAATGGTACATATTTGCGACCTATGCTACCTATAGCTTGGAAACTGCATCCTCCTTTGTGGCAGATAGCCGTCAGCCGAGGAAAACCCTGAAATTTCTAGACCTAGCAGCTTGGATTCAAGCCCCTATCTTTATCGGAGCGTCTTGGATTGTGATTCAACTTGCGGTTAACCCAGCCCTGAAAGATAACACCTATCTTAATCTGATTGCTGCGGCTGAGCCGTTCTGGGGTAGTGCTGCCCCGATTATGGCAACGTTTTTGATCGCTGCCACTGCTCTGCTCCTAGAAGCAACGGCGGTTTCTAACTGCTCTCGCATTATCTATCAACTGGCTCAAGACGGCTTTATTGCCCCAGTGTTTGGGGTCGTTTCCCGGGGAGGGGTGTTTGGACCGGCGCTGATTTTACTCTTGTCAATTTCTTTAGTAGGTTTAGCTTGGGGAAATTTAACCCTGATTATTGCTATTGGCAACATTGGTTGGTATGTTTCATTTACTTTGTTGCATCTTGGGATCTGGTTGCAGCGCCAAAAAGAGGCTATTATTCTACCCCATTTAACATTGGGAATTTTTGTGATGGAAGTAATGATCTTGGGGGCGGGGGGTATTGCTTGGGGCTGGGGGAATTTTATTTTGGGATTGTTATTTCCCTTGGGAGTTTTGGCGATCGATGCCGTGATTCGGCGGCTGCCTTCCAAAATATTTCACCCCCGATGGTGGCAGCAGCTTTACCAACGCCAGCAGCAGGAAGTTATGCGAGACTCCCTCATGTTTCAGGTGTGTACACTAATTTTTCTTTTGTCGGGTTCGGTACTGGTGGGTTGGGGGTTTCGGGCTTTGCTGGATAGGAAGGCGATCGGTCAAGAGGAGAATTTAATCTTGGTGTTGTTGCTGATCGTAGTTTTTGTGGGGGTAGCGATCGCCTCTTGGACAAGTTTGCCCCAAATTGCGGCGTTTGAAGCGCAGATTGCCGCAATCCAAGCTATGGAAAAAGCCGATAATGCTAACCAAGCAAAAAGTGAATTTCTTGCCAACATGAGCCACGAACTGCGTACCCCCCTCAATGGCATCCTCGGCTATGCCCAAATTCTGGGACGCTCCAAGGCTATTCCCGAAAAAGAACTGCACGGCATTAATATTATTCATCAATGCGGAGCCCATCTACTTACTTTAATTAATGACATTTTAGATATCTCCAAAATTGAAGCTCGAAAACTCGAACTAGTGCCCCAATCGATTTATTTACCTTCCCTGATCCAAGGGGTCGTGGAAATCTCCCAAATCCGGGCTCAACAAAAAAAGTATTGATTTCC
>JAAUUE010000202.1 GCA_012031635.1 Coleofasciculaceae cyanobacterium SM2_1_6
CTGCAACCAACTTTTTCTGGTAATGCTCCCACAAACCAAGCTCGATCGCCCCAGCCAGCTCATCAGTTTGTCAATCAATTAGTCAATAAATTCTCTCCTCAATTAACGACACAGAAATTAACGACGCAGATTAGATTAGTTCCAAATTTTTCCACCCCGGCTCAGGCAACTTATACCCCAGTGGTAGCAACAGATACTTTCCAAAGTGTTGCTCAAGGCTCTACTCCGAGTGCTGCTCCAAATTTGTCGATCGCACCGAGTTCAAGCAGTACTGCCAATAGTCTAAGTATTTCTACGGCTCCGGGGAGTCCTCTGCCAACTCGGCAACCAGAGGCGAAATTTGCAGCTTGGTGGCTCAAAACTGGGGAAGAAAATTTTTGTCTAGCAGAAACTAATGCCCTCAAATATTCGTGGACTAACCTGCCGATCGCTACCCAAGGAACCACCAAGGGCGCAACTCCAGCGATCGAGAATCTATCCCTGTCTCGTAAAGTTTTCCAGATTTTGCATGGTCTCTTGCGTTGGCAGGATAATTTTGTCCAGCAACCGGAACCGACTCCGAGGGAAGTGGTGGTAGCTCGATCGGATACCCTTTTGCCATCTCAACAGGTGCGGCGTAATTTTTGGCTCCTCTCCCAAGGAAATCAAGGGAATGCGGATGTCAATACTTTTGATAATGGGGTTAGTGATGCTCAGCCCTCTCCCGGAGGAGGGCTTGCCCCGGCCAATACCAAGTTTGCCACGCCGCCAGTGACCCCCAAATTTCAGGTTTGGCTGAAACGGCATCTGATCGCTGAATTCGATCGAAAACTAGATGCGGATTTGATGGCGCAAAGATTGCAGCAAATGGTCAATACTCCCCGCCTCGATCCCCAAAAGTTGCAACCGGGATTGGTTAATGGCAGTCCGGCGGTGAAGTTGGGCGATCGGCTCTTATTTTTGGTTGATGATGCTCTCAAATCTAGTATTCCTACCAATGAAGAATTGATTGCGATTAAGCTAACCAATAGTATTCGCCTAGCCTTGGAAGTTCCTGCCCTTGATATTGCCCAAGCTCAAGCAATCATGTACCAACTCCAAGAAACTAATACCAGTCTGACGGGGCTAGCTTCTTGGTATGGGGATTATTTTCACGGTCGGCAGACAGCTAATGGAGAAATCTATGACCAGCACGCTTTAACCGTTGCTCATCCGTCCCTACCTTTCAATACTTACCTAAGAATTACGAACCACAAAAATAATAAATCCGTGATTGTCCGGGTTAACGATCGAGGTCCCTATATTCCTCCCCGGATTCTAGATTTGTCTACGATTGCAGCTCGGTGTGTGGACAGTGAAGACACAGGGGTGGTGATGGTAGATGCGGTAATTATGGAGCCGTTAGCCAAGGGCAAGTAGCCCTATAATGTAGCCCTATTAGCCTAATGCAGCAATCCTAAATGGTTTTCCCCGCCGAAGGCGGGGAAAACCATTTACCAGAGCTAATTTGATTTAGCAAATGGTTTAGGATTGCTATAGTTGAAAAATTTTTAACAAATTTATGAAACCCATTATTGTTGTGGCGACGGGGAATCCGGGTAAATTGCAGGAGTTGCAAGATCATTTGCAAGGGCTTGATTGTGAGTTGCGCTTGAAGCCGCCAGAGGTAGAAGTGGAGGAGACGGGGACGACTTTTGAGGAAAATGCCTGTCTCAAGGCAAGTCAGGTGGCGATGATTACCGGGCAGTGGACGATCGCCGATGATTCGGGCTTGGCGGTGGAGGCCCTCAATGGGGCACCAGGAATTTATTCGGCCCGCTATGGTGATACAGATGTCCAGCGAATTGAGCGGTTGTTGGCGGAGTTGGGGAATGAACTCGATCGCCAAGGACAGTTTCTCTGTGCAGTGGCGGTAGCTCGTCCCGATGGCTCCATTGCGATCGTCACCGAAGGCGTGTGTGTTGGAGAGATTTTGCGCCAGCCCAGAGGTAGTCATGGCTTTGGTTACGACCCGATCTTTTATGTCCCCGCACACCATCAGACCTTTGCCGAAATGACCCCAGCATTGAAGCGATCGATCAGTCACCGGGGTCAAGCCTTTCAACTCCTGCTGCCCCGACTCCAATCCATCCTAGTAGAAATTACTGGCGGATTAAGCTAGGTACTTCTTCCCCAGATTTCCTAAAATATACCTCCATTGCCTAGAGAACTCCTCTGCCTGAGAGTATCTAGGTTTTTTGTATAACTAAAGATTTGTATCAAAAGTGTTGCAACCTTAAGAAAATATTGAGAGATTTCTGGGGTGTTCCCCGGAATAAATAACAATTTCCTTACTTTTTCCTAGGTAATTTGTCTGTAATGACGAATAGTTACTAACTTTTCGATGAGCTAGTATTATTGCTATAACTATTTTTAACCTTTTATATCTTAACTATAAATAAATCATAACTAAACGATTAATTTTTTCTATATATGACCTTAGAACAAACATCCTATAAACAAAACAAATATACTTTGACCACTCCCTTGTATTACGTAAATGACGTTCCCCACATCGGGAGTGCCTATACAACTATCGCAGCGGATGCTTTGGCAAGAAGTAAGCGTCTCCAAGGGTATGAAGTTTTACTAATCACTGGTAACGATGAACACGGGCAGAAAATTCAGCGTACTGCCGAGGCGAGGGGTCTAGAGCCTCAGGTGCATTGTGACGAGATTGTCGAGGCGTTCGATCGACTCTGGCAGGAATTAAATATCCAGTACGATCGCTTTATCCGCACGACAGATCCTCGCCATGGGTTGATCGTCAGAGAATTCTTCCAGCGAGTTTGGGATCAAGGAGATATTTATCTCAGTCGCCAACAGGGGTGGTATTGTGTGCAATGCGAGGAGTTTAAGGAGGAACGAGAACTACTCCCCGACCACTACTGTGCCATTCATACCAACAAAGTTGCAGAGTGGCGGGATGAGGAAAACTACTTCTTTCGGCTCTCCAAATATCAAAGCCAACTGGAGGAACTATACACATCGCAACCAGACTTTATTCAGCCGGAAAGTCGGCGCAAGGAAGTTTTAAATTTTGTTGCCCAAGGACTAACTGATTTTTCGATTTCTCGCATCAATCTTGACTGGGGATTTCCCATCCCGACTGATCCTAAACATACTATTTACGTTTGGTTTGATGCTCTCCTTGGTTATGTTACTGCCCTGTTAGACCCAGAAGATGAGCCGACCCTAGCTAACGCTATGGCAAAGTGGTATCCCTTTGATCTGCATTTAATTGGCAAAGATATTTTGCGCTTTCATGCAGTTTATTGGCAGGCGATGCTGATGTCTGCGGGTTTACCTACTTCTAACAAAGTCTTTGGACACGGTTTTTTAACTAAAGACGGACAAAAGATGGGGAAAAGTTTGGGAAATACCCTAGACCCGATCGAATTAGTTAATAAATACAGTGCTGATGCCATCCGCTATTACTTCCTAAAGGAAATTGAATTTGGCAAAGATGGGGATTTTAATGAAACTAGATTTATTGATATTCTCAATGCTGATTTAGCCAATGATCTAGGTAATCTCCTCAATCGATCGTCGGGCATGGTGCATAAATATTTCCAAGGAACTCTTCCTGCTGTCAACTTTGATGCGGAACTGGGGAATAATCCTCTCCGGGAAATTGCGGAGAATCTGGGCGATCGAGTCATTAATCACTATAATTCTCTAGCTTTTAGTAACGCCTGTCAGGAGATTTTTGCCTTAATTCGTGCAGGGAATAAATATATTGATGATCAGGCTCCTTGGAAACTTTATAAACAAGGAGAAATGGCTACTGTGGCTCTAGTCCTAGCCTCAGTTCTAGAATCTGTACGTCTAGGAGCGTATCTTTTATCGCCGATAGTTCCCGGTCTCAGCAGTAATATCTATCAACAATTAGGATTTAATGTTAATTTTAATGACTCCCCGCAAATTAGAGATACACTAGAGTTTTCTACCCACAGTTCTTGGGGTATTTTAACCACAGGGCAAACTTTATTAACTCCTCAACCAATTTTTCAAAAACTCGAACCTTTACAACTCGAATAATCCTCAACTCAAACCCTGTAGTATCTACAGCCGAATCAAAATTTTTAAATAACTAAACTCTTTTCAAAAATATTAAATTTCCCAAATCATAAAAGAGGCATAAAAACCATGTTAAATAATTTTAGTAGTGATTCAATTTTCACTCCAGAACAGGTATTAGAAAACCGAGGGAGAGTTGCCATCTTTATTGATGGCTCCAATCTTTTTTATGCAGCATTACAGTTAGGAATTGAAATTGATTATACCAAGTTATTGTGTCGTTTAACTGCGGGATCAAGGTTATTGCGCTCGTTCTTCTACACAGGGGTCGATCGTACCAACGAAAAGCAGCAGGGATTTCTTCTGTGGATGCGCCGCAATGGTTATCGAGTCATTGCTAAGGATTTGGTGCAGTTACCCGATGGCTCAAAAAAGGCAAATTTAGATGTAGAAATTGCCGTGGATATGATTGCTCTAGCGGGAGCTTACGACACGGCAGTGCTGGTGAGCGGAGATGGGGATTTAGCTTATGCAGTGGATGCGGCGAGCTATCGGGGGGTGCGGGTGGAGGTGGTGAGTCTGCGATCGATGACCAGTGATAGTTTGATCAACGTGGCCGATCGCTATATTGACCTCGACCATATCAAGGAAAGTATCCAGAAAAATAATCGCTCTAATGGTTATCCCTACCGTTCTTTCTCTGGAATTGTGATCCCCGATGACCACGAAGATTTTATGGGTTGAATGGGTTCAATCAAATTTACTGGCAATCAAAGCTAGGGCAACGATGGGGGCAGTGACAGCTCGGAGAATAGGTTTACCAAGGGAAACTAGTTGAAACTTTTGGTCGATCGCTCCCTCGACTTCCTGTTCCGTAAATCCGCCTTCGCACCCGGTCAGCACCACTAATTCTTTTATTTTTTCTACTTCTACTTCTAGAAACTCTGGTAAGAGCCGGGACAAGGGGGGTGCATGGTGTCGGGGGGTGCAGATATATTTGTGGTTCAAGTCGGCAGTTAACTCTAAGCCTGCCCGGAAACTGACGGGATCAACAATTTGGGGGACAATACGCCGTTCCGACTGCTCGGTGGCTTCTTGGGCGATCGAGCGCCAGCGTTGAATTTTTTGGGGACTGGGACGGAGGAGGGTGCGATCGCTGATTACGGGGATCACTCGCCCTACCCCTAGTTCCGTTGCTTGATAAACCACTTCATCAAAGCCATTTTTCGGCAGAGCTACCATCAAGGTAATCTCGATCGGCAGTTCCTGATCAACTTCCCAAGGTTCTAGGATTTCTCCCACTCCCGCTCCGGTAATCGCCACCAGCCAACTACCCCCGAGACCATCCAAGACAATTACCTGATCCCCAGCTTGGAGGCGGAGGACTCGGTGGAGATAGTGCTGTTGGGGCTTGGTAAAGGTGACTAGCTGGGCTTGCCTCTGGGTGGGATCAATAACTAACCGTTGGGGCATGGGGAGCGAGTGACTATAGCAAATTTAGCGTTGTTTAACAGGCAAGGGGCTTAGGGGGTCAGTGCAGGTAAGGGGCTTAAAATAGGCGCAGGCAAGGGGCTTAAGCCCCTTGTTAATCCCATCTCATCAAATCTTATCGAGTTAGGACAAGGTTTTTAGATAAGCCTCGATCGCTTCCCCCGCCAGTTGGTTCATGGGCTTGCCTTGGGCAGTGGCGGCGGTTTTTAGAGCTTGGTAGAGATCATCTTCTAAGCCGACCCGGTAGCGATTTTTACTAGATTTTACTGCCTGATCCCCAGCATTTTTTTCTTGTTTGGCTTGGTAGGTAGTCATAAACTGCTCGATCGCCTCAAACCCGACTCGATCGCAGAAATCCCCAAAACTCTCTGCCTTTCTTCGAGACTTCTGGAAATAGACAAAAATGGGCTTCAGGAAACTCTCCAACTCCGCAATGGGCATTCTTTCGGTAAAGGGGCGGGCCAGACGAGTTTGATGGGGGGAACCACCGAGCCACACTTGATAAGCCTCTGGGAAACTGCCGACAAAGCCCAATTCTGCCATGTAAGGGCGAGCGCAACCGTTGGGGCAGCCAGTCATGCGGATCACAATGGGTTCTTTGGCTAGACCAACTTGATCGAGAACTTGGTTAATCCGATCGAGAATACTGGGGATCACCCGTTCAGATTCGGTAATTGCCAAGCCACAGGTAGGGAGCGCGGGGCAAGCCATGGAATAACGGTAGAGGGGATCAATTTTTTCGGGATTAATTTGTACCCCGTAGCGATCGCAAATGGCTGTAATGGCGGCTCGATCGCCCGGATCAATCTCGTAGAGAATCAAGCTCTGACTGGGAGTTAAGCGCATGGGTAGCTGGAACTGCTTGACAATTTCCCGGAGCGCCGTCCGTAGTTGCCAGTCTCCCGCATCTTTGACCCTGCCGTTATCAATAGAAATCCCTAAAAATAACTTCCCATCCCCCTGTTCCTGCCAACCAAGATAATCTAGATACTTAAATTCTGGAAGTTTCTTCTGGGGAGCAATGGGCTTGCCAAAATAGCTCTCTACTTGGGTTTTGAATTTGTCCACCCCCCAATCGTTAATTAAATACTTCATCCGGGCATGACGGCGGCTGACTCGATCGCCATAGTCTCTCTGGGTTGCCACGATCGCTTTCACGAAATTATAGATATCATCCTTGGCAACATAACCAATGGCATCGGCCGCCCTGGCAAAGGTTTCTTCCTTGTTGTGAGTCCGCCCTAAACCACCCCCCGCAAAAATATTAAAGCCTTGCAATTCGCCTTTTTTGTTGGTAATCACCACGGCAGTTAAATCTTGGGTAAACAAATCTACCGAGTTATCCCCCGGCACAGTGACAGCACACTTAAACTTCCGGGGCATATACTGCGCGCCATAGATGGGTTCCTCGCCTTCATGGAAAACTGTCCCGTTGCCATTACTCTGCCTTGCCGCCTTCACCTCTGGGGCTTCCTCCGCAGTAATTGCCATTTCCCCATCCAGCCAAATTTCGTAATAGGCTCCAGTCTTCGGGGTCAACAGGTCAGCAATATGATCGGCGTATTCCCAAGCCAGTTGGTATTCGGGGCGATTTTTGTAGGGAGCCGGGGGAGCCATGATATTCCGGTTTAGATCCCCACAGGCTCCGAGGGTAGACCCCATACTTTTAACAATGGCAGCGATCGCCGCTTTGAGATTTTTCTTGAGAATGCCATGAATTTGAAAACCTTGGCGAGTTGTTACTCTCAGAGTTTCATTCCCATACTCCGAGGCGAGGCGATCGAGGGTTAGGTACAGTTGAGGAGGAATAAAGCCGCCGGGGTTCCGAGTCCGCAGCATAAATTGATAATCTTTTTCTTGCCCCTTGATGCGGTTATCCCGGTTATCTTGCTGGTAGGAGCCGTGAAATTTGAGGATTTGGATGGCATCTTCGCTGAAGTGGGTGGTATCTTGGAGTAGCTCGGTAGCTACAGGCTCCCGTAAATAATTACTCCGCTCTTTAATTTCTTCTACCTTAGAACGCTTACTGGCTATAGAACTCATTGCTATTATCTTAGATTATTTAGAATAAAGACTACCGCAGGTTTCCAGATAAATTCTAGATAAACTACGGTAAATCGATGTTACTTCTGTAAATTTAGTTACCCTCTATACTAACGCTGTTCGCTCTCCCAACAGGCAATTACTTATAAAGTTTTTAACAAATACTTCTATGGCTGTACCTAACTCTTACGAAGCCGATTTTTATGCTTGGACCGCAGAGCAAGCAGCCCTGTTGCATAATCACCAATGGCAGCATCTCGACTTGGAAAACTTGATTGAGGAGATCACATCTTTGGGAAAACAACAACGCCAAGAACTTCGTAATCGCCTGAGTATTCTCCTTGCCCATCTCCTAAGGTGGGAATATCAACCCCAGCACCGGAGTCGGAGTTGGTTAGCCACCATCCGAGTGCAGCGTCGAGACCTTCAGCATTTATTGCAAGATAACCCTAGTCTCAAATCCTACCTCCAAGAAGGATTATCCGTAGCCTATGCAAATAGCCGAGATTTAGCTATGGGGGAAACTAATTTGCCAGAAACCACTTTCCCTGAGTTATGTCCCCTACAATATTGACGAAATCTTTAGCAATTCCTTCTATCCCGGTCTCCCCAGTGCTTTGATTAAAACCTTTTAGCAATAGGACTTACCGCCTGAGTAGATTTAGCGAAGGGGCTGAAAGTTTTGAGTGAAACGCATCCAAG
>JAAUUE010000203.1 GCA_012031635.1 Coleofasciculaceae cyanobacterium SM2_1_6
TAGGAAGGGGAGCATAGGGGAGGGGGTATTAAGAGGTAAAGGGAGGTAAAGGTAAGGATACAGGGAGGTAAAGAAGGTACAGGGAGATACAGGGAGATACAGGGAGATACAGGAGGTAGAGGAGTTATTGTAGATTAGGTTGATGAAGGAAACTTAGCAAGTTTTCCTAGCCGTTGAGTTTCGCCATCACTCTACCCAACTTACAGTAATTAAATTACATTTGCGCTTAAGTTGGAGTCAAGGTAGACTTTGCGCCTTTTATGAAGATACGATCATACCTAATACACCTACCTAATACGTCTAAGTAGTGTACTCTGCATTGATCTTGACATAATCATAGCTAAGGTCACAACCCCATGCAATTCCTGTTCCTTGTCCGTTGCCAATTTTAACTTGAATCAACACAGTATCGGATTTTAGGTATTCCCCGGCGGCGGCTTGTTTTAGGTAGGCACTGGCTCCGGGTCGATCGAATCCTAACAAAGGCTGTCCCTGCTCCATTAAGAGAAATTCCCCTAGCTGAATCCGTAGCTCTTCCTGCTCAAAGGCAACTCCGGCTCTCCCGGCGGCGGCAGCAATTCTTCCCCAGTTGGGATCTCGCCCAAAGATGGCAGATTTCACCAAGGAAGAACCCACAATAGTTTTGGCAACTTGACAGGCTTCCGCTTCATCCCTTGCCCCGCTTACTTGAACTTCAATTAAACAGGTAGCTCCTTCTCCATCCCTAGCGATCGCCTTGGCTAGGTGTTGGCAGACGGCAGTGAGCATGGCTTCTAGTTTGACTGCGGCTTCACTGGTTGGATCGGTAATGGCGGCGGTGCGCGATCGACCATTGGCAAGAGCTATCAAACTATCATTAGTGCTGGTGTCCCCATCCACGGTGATCTGGTTAAAACTCTTATTGGCAGCCCGACTCAGCATCTGTTGCCACAACTGGGGCGCAACGGCAGCATCACAGGTGACAAAGGAAAGCATGGTTGCCATATTGGGGTGAATCATCCCCGAACCCTTAGCAATGCCGCCAATGCGTACCGGGCGACCATCGATGATGGTTTCGAGGGCGATGGATTTAGGCACAAGATCGGTGGTGACGATCGATCGAGCCGCATCTTCCCCGCCCTGTTCTGAAGCCGCAGCGACAAGATTTGGCAGCCCAGCTTTGAGAGCCTCCAGCTTAATCCGTTGCCCAATTACCCCCGTGGAGGCAAGGAGAATCAAATCTGGGTCAATTTGTAAAACTTCCCCCAGAGCCTTGGCGCTCTCGATCGCATCTTGCCAGCCCTGTTCTCCGGTGGCAGCGTTGGCTTGTCCTGCATTACAGAGAATGGCTCTAGCACTGGGTTTGGCTTGCAGGCGTTGTTTACAATAATCCACACAGGCAGCCCGGACGACGGAAGTCGTAAACACCCCGGCAGCGATCGCATCCACCTCCGAGAGAATCAAGGTCAAATCCTTGGCTCCCGAAGGTTTTAACCCGGCGGCAATCCCCGCTGCCTTGTATCCCTGCGCCGCCGTCACTCCCCCCGTCACCTCTTGCCAATCTGCCATAATGCCCTCTATGCTTTGCCTAACTTTGCTAACTAACTTTGCCTATTTTGCTACGGGATTATAGCATAGCTCTAGGCATCTGAATTGATGCGGAGAAGTCAATAGAAATTATTATCATTAAACACAGAACTTACCCAGATCGGTTAATAGCATATTTGTCTAAATCCTTTGACCCTCCCACATCTAAAGAGCGTGGGATTCTTCCTTCATCGACACAACTTGCCCTGACTGGATTACTTCAACCAAAGTAGAGGTCACATCTCCAGAAGCGTTGCTTGCACCTGCACTGAGCCGACTTGTACTGAGCGAAGTCGAAGTAGCCGAAGTGTCTAGTGCAAAGGTTCCGGTATGCCCTACAGTACCTAACCCTGAGTCAAGGATATTAATACCAGCATTGTGATCCCGATCTAGTTTGCATCCACACTGACAAACATGAGTTCTTGTGGAAAGAGATTTCTTCACAATTACGCCACAACTAGAGCATTCCTGAGAGGTGTAAGCCGGAGGAACAGCGATCGTTAACCGCTTAAACACCTTGGCAAAATACTCTAGCCAAACTCTAAATTGATACCACCCAGCATCATTAATTGATTTAGCTAGGCAGTGATTCATAACTAAGTTCTTAATCCTCAAATCTTCATAAGCTATAGTCGTTGCCATAAAAGTTAGGACGAATTTGGCTGCGACTTCGCTCAGCCAAGGTATCTGGTCTTGTCCTAATTAATCTGTCTAGCACTATATCAAGTCGTTTGAGTAAGATACAACCAAAAAAATCACGACTAGAATTGCCTTGGCTGTTTAATCTGTAAAGCCTGATTTCAATGGGTTTTCAGGGATTTCCCTAGAGAGAGTTAAAAGAAAATCTAGCAAGAATTAAGAGAAATTTAGTGGTTTATACAAATATTACATAAACATTACACAATATTATTTAAGACATGGAATCATGTATTTTAAACAACATCAATTCGAGTATTTCATAGGATAACTTATAAACTAACTTATCTATCCAGCTTTCCCTAGTTTTTCACTTTCATTGTCTAAAGTAGCTAATAGAGAAGAAAGCAGATTGGAATGTAAAAAATATGATTGACCTAACCCAAAAATTAATTGACAGGATTGAAAGCGCTCTTTATCTTTGGGAATCTATTACCCTCAAGGATTTGATCGACTTTTATCCAGTTACGGGGCTGGCGGAAATCTATACTTACCTGAAGATTGCCTACGATCACCCAAGACATCATATTACCCTTGATCAAGAAACACTAGTTGTCAAAGGCCTTCGACCCGATACTGAGTATAGAATTACGATGCCGATCGTTACCTTTTATCGCCAAGGAGTCCTCAGAGTAGTTCCGTCCCAGAGGTTATCCTGCCAACTAGATTTTGCGGAGATTTCCCAACTGCAAGTAGAGACGATTACCATAGCAGCTTAGAAATAGTTGGGTTTTGTCAATTTTTAATTTGTGGCGTGAAGTTGTATTCCTCTAGCTTTTTAGCTGGGGGAATTTTGCTAGTATTAATGAAATTAAGGACGAAAATAGTTAACCAGAATCATTCAGTAGTAGAGATGGAGCAAAATGCTGGAAATAATCAAAGAGCTTTTATTGCCTTCTCAATACATTCCCCACGGTCACTGCTATCTGTGGCAAACGCCTCTGGTGGGGCTACACGTTGTTAGTGATGGGATTATCGCCCTAGCCTACTATGCAATTTCTCTAACTTTGGTATTTTTTGTCCGCAAACGTCCAGATTTACCTTTCAAAAATATGTTCTGGCTGTTTGGAGCTTTTATTATTGCCTGTGGCACAACTCATTTGGCCGAGATTTGGACCTTGTGGTATCCCACCTACTGGACTTCGGGAGCCTTGAAATTGTTCACTGCCGGGATTTCTTTGTACACAGGAGTTGCCCTGATTCCAGTTATTCCTCAAGTTCTCAGCCTGCGTAGCCCTAGGGAACTAGAAGTGATGAATCATAAGTTGCAACAGGAAATCATCGATCGCCTCCGGGCGGAGGTTTCTTTGCAGGAAGCCAAGGAAGAGCTAGAACAACGGGTGCTCGATCGGACTGCTGCTCTAGAACGGGTGAACACCCAACTCCGGATGAGTGAGGCAACCCTTTTGGAAGCCCAGCAAATCGCCCACATTGGCAACTGGAACTATGACTTAGAAATAAATCAGGTCTTTTGGTCAAGGGAAATATTTTATATCTTTGGTTTGGAGCCAGCCCTCTTCGCTCCTCCTCTGCCAGAGATTCTTAGCTATTATGCGATCGAAGATGCCGAGCTTCTGCGAAATTCTATTAACCATACGCTCGCCACTGGAGAACCCTACCACGTACAACTAAAAATTTACCGCCCCGACGGTGAACTGCGGATTACCGAAAATCGAGCTAGGGCTGAAGTAGATGTGACCGGGAAGATCACCCGATTGTATGGCACAACCCAAGATATCACCGACCTCAAAAAGGTGGAAACCTTAAAAGATGAATTTATTTCCACCGTCAGCCATGAACTGCGGACACCCCTCACCTCGATTCGGGGTTCTCTGGGGCTACTTTTGAGTGGGCGCTTGGGAGATTTGGCTGGACCCGGTAAGCGGATGCTAGAAATTGCGGTGAATAACACCGATCGATTAGTCCGGTTAATTAACGACATCCTCGATCTGGAGCTAATCGAAGCCAGAAAAGTTACTTTTAAACGGGAGTTTTGTAATGCGGCAGATTTAATCGGGCAGGCGGTGGAATTGGTGCAACCCCTTGCTGAGAAGGCGGAGGTGAAGCTGGTAGTCAAGGCTCTAGCTGTACAAATTTGGGCTGATGCCGATCGACTGATTCAAACTTTTACCAATCTCTTGGGGAATGCCATCAAGTTTTCGCCGCCCCAGACAGAGATTAAAATCGAAACCTCGATCGACTCCACCACCAGTCCCAACTCCCTGCTCATTACTTGCCAAGACCAAGGACGGGGATTCCCCCGGATAAACTCCAGAGTATTTTTGAGCGGTTTCAGCAGGTGGATGCTTCAGATTCTCGGCAAAAAGGCGGCACTGGGCTGGGTTTAGCCATCTGTCAGAGCATTATCCAGCAGCACGAGGGGAAAATCTGGGTAGAAAGCACCCCCGGGCAAGGCAGCACCTTTTTTGTCGCCCTGCCCCTCAATCAAAAGCAAAGCATCAACTCAGAATTAGGGCAGCCGTGGTTAGGAAATTTTCCAGAACCAGTTAACCGTAATAAGCGAATTTTAATTGTTGAAGATGATCTAGACCTCGCCCGGATTCTCACTGTCACCTTTAATCGCCGTGGTTTTGAAACTGTCCACGCTGTCAATGGCTCTGAGGCAATTAACTTTTGCCAAGAAATTATGCCCGATCTCTTGATTCTTGACCTAGCCATGCCTAGTATTAATGGGTATGTGGTGGTGGAGTGGCTTCGAGATCATTTGCCCCAGTTTGCCTCCCTTCCTTTATTGATCTACTCAGCCAAGGAACTCAATAACCAAGAGCAAGTCATCCTGCAACTGGGGAAGACGGAGTTTTTAACCAAAAGCCGGATTAGTCCAGAGTTTTTAGAACAGCGAGTCATGAATTTGTTGGAAAATTGATCCTCGTTGACCTTGCCTCTCGTTTCGAGAATCGAGCTATGGACAAAGATAAAAATAAAGATTTATTAGGTTCTGTTTATTTAGATCATGAGTGAACAACAGGCGGCAGTTTTAGCATTTTTACAACGGATGAAGCTGTTTCAATCCTTGTCTCCCATCAAGCTCGAAGAAATCTCCCAACTTTTTCAGCCTTGGTATTACCGGACTAGCCAAGCCATCTTGGTCAAGGAACAGTTACCAGAGCATTTGGTGATTATCTACCAAGGGAAGGCGCAACTTTTGGGCTACGACCCCGCTACGAAGGTATCCATGACCCTGCAAGTCCTCCAGCCGGGGGATATTTTAGGAGGCATTAGCCTTGTCCGCCAAGTGCCGACGGAGGTGGCGATCGCCGCTACGGATACCACCTGTATTGCCCTGCCGGCGGTAAATTTCACTCGGTTACTAGAGCAGGAGCCAGAATTTGCCGCCTACTGGCAAGATCACTGTGAACTGATCGAAGCTTTTGACCTGTTGGGAATTATCAATGGCAGTGGGGATAACCTGAGTGAAATTGCCGCCGCCGCCGCCCATCAAGCCAAAGTCCGGTACCTAGAGCCGGGGGCAAATAACCTGAGTCTGTGGGAAAAAGATTATCAATGGTTTGTGAGCGGGGGAAGATTAAAGCAGTTTCCCCTCGGTACTCAGATCAATCCCAAGCAGCAAAAGGAATTAACCCTGAATGCCGAGGAAAGACTGCGGGTGGTGGGACTGCCAAGCCGCTTTGTCATGAATCAAGCCCCTCTGGCAGAACGGCGGCTCACTTCTTTAGCTTCTCCGCAAAATTTTCAGGCTCCCTCGATCGATCCCTATCCTTACGTGTATGGGCGGGGACAGGTGGGTTCGGCGCTGGCGTGTTTCCAGATGCTGGGGGAATATTTTAAGCTGCCCCTACGGAAGGAAGTGATCCGGCGGGTGCTGGATAATCAACAAAAGCGGACGGGGAATCTTTCCCTACAAACCTGCGGAGCCGTGGCGGAACTAATAGGCTTAAATCCGGGCTTAATTAACCTACCTGCTTCGACCCTCAACCGTCTGCAAACTCCCGCTCTGATCAACTGGCAAGAACAGGTGGCGATCGTCTATGCCGTTAGTCCCCAAGGGGTAGTCCTCGGCATTCCAGAAACCGGGATTCGCCAAATTAGCTTCAAGGATTTTCTCCACCAGTGGGGGGGTGGCGGAGCCTCGACCTCGGAGAATCGAGGTTTATTTCTGACCTTGCAACCCACCCCTGATGCGCCCCAAAAAAGATTTTCCCTGAGTTGGTTTCTGCCCTCGGTCTATCGCTACCGTCGGGTGCTCAGCGAAGTTTTAATTGCTAGTTTCTTTGTGCAGCTTTTTGGCTTGGCAAATCCCTTGATTGTGCAGTTAATCATTGATAAAGTCTTGGTGCAAGGTAGCTTAGACACGTTGAATACCTTGGGATTTTTCCTGCTGATCGTGGCGTTTTTTTGAAGCGATCCTCTCCAGTCTCCGCACCTACCTGTTTGTGGATACCACCAATCGCATCGATGTCACCCTCGGCACCGCCATTATTGACCACCTCCTCCGCTTACCCTTGCGCTACTTTGAACGTCGCCCCGTGGGGGAATTAGCCACCAGAATTAATGAGCTAGAAAATATCCGGACTTTCCTCACTAGTACTGCCCTAACCGTGGTGTTAGATGCGGTCTTCTCGGTAATTTATATTTTGGTGATGATCATCTATAGTTGGCAGCTAACCCTGGTGGCGCTGGTGACAATTCCCCTATTTATTGCCCTGACTTGGATTACTTCACCGATCGTGCGTAGTCAGTTACGCCGCAAAGCCGAAGATAATGCCGTGACCCAATCTCACCTAGTGGAAATTTTGTCGGGGATTCAAACGGTGAAGGCGCAAAATATTGAACTGCGTTCCCGTTGGCAGTGGCAGAAAGATTACAACCGCTACATTGCCTCTGGGTTTGAAACCGTTAAAACCTACACGGCTGCTAGTTCGGCGAGTAATTTTCTAAATCAGCTATCGGGTTTGATTGTCCTTTGGGCGGGGGCTTACCTGACTTTGCAGGGGGATTTAACTCTGGGTCAATTGATTGCTTTCCGGATTATTGCTGGTTATGTCACCAGTCCCCTGTTGCGCCTGACTCAACTCTGGCAAAACTTCCAAGAAACTGCCCTGTCGCTGGAAAGACTGGCAGATATTCTCGATACTCCCCAAGAAGCCGAGGAGAGCGATCGTACCAATATCCCCATGCCGATCATTAAGGGAGAAGTGACCTTTGTGAATGTATCTTTTTCCTACAAACAGCAAGCCATGGCACTCCTGCAACTGGATAATGTCAGCCTCAATTTCCCGGCGGGGGCTTTTGTGGGGATTGTGGGGCAGAGTGGCTCTGGCAAAAGTACGATGATGAAGCTGGTTCCCCGGCTCTACGAACCCCAGGCGGGACAAATCCTCATTGATAACTACGATGTCACTAAGGTAGAACTGTATTCCCTGCGGCAGCAGGTGGGGATTGTGCCTCAGGATACGCTGTTGTTTGATGGGACAATTCAGGACAATATTACCCTGACCAATCCCGATGCCACGGTGGAAGAAATGATCATGGCGGCAAAAATTGCGGTAGCTCACGACTTTATTATGAAACTGCCCAATGGCTACAACACCAGAGTCGGTGAACGGGGAGGCGCTCTTTCCGGGGGACAACGCCAACGGATTGCGATCGCCCGGACGATCCTCCAAAATCCCCGCTTATTAATTCTCGATGAAGCCACCAGCGCCCTCGATTACGAAACGGAAAGGCAGTTATCCAATAATCTTGCCCTTGGTTTTCAGGGACGGACGGTGTTTTTTATCACCCATCGTCTGAGTACAGTGAGAAATGCGGATTTAATCGTAGTCATGGAGCAGGGGAAAGTGGCAGAACAGGGCAACCATGAGCAGTTGATGAAGTTGCAGGGCTATTACTATCGCCTCTACCATCAACAGGAATTAGTGCCTAGTTAGGATTAGACCTCTTGCGTGAATCATGACCCTCAGCCCCTAAATCCCTCTCCCCTAGGGAGAGGGATTTTCCTCTTACTCCCCTTCTCCCTAGGG